>CALDHR010000192.1 GCA_937898585.1 uncultured Oligoflexia bacterium | reverse complement strand
GTAAATTCTGCGACAGATCTTGTTTATAGATTTAAAAAAGAGTCGGGTGGCAATGACATTAATATTGTCTCTCCTATTCAAACGCAGGGATATTTTAATATTTTAAACTGGAATATGCTGGCCGGAGTTGCTTCCATGAGTATTGATGGTGTTGATAATCCTACGACAGATACTTATACCGTTCATACAACATCACCAACTTCTTATACATTAGGTTATTGGATTCCAAATGTTACCTACGAGTATGGTACTTTTGATTATCAGGAACTTATTCTTTTTAACGATACACTGGTGAGCGCAAAACAAGATGGTGAAATTAAGCGCTATTTATCACATAAGTGGGGACAACCTCTTAATGGTGTGAGTTTTGGGACAGATGTTCTTTATGGGGGAAGGGGCAATGATCGGTTTGTGTTTAGTCAGGGAAGCTATTCTGAAGTTGGTGCTAATAGTGATGTTATTGCTGACTTTTCCCAAGTGGAAAATGATGATGATGTCATTGATCTCTCTGACTGGCCAGGTACCTTTACGTTTCGCTCCGGTGGAAGTGGTGAAAATGATTTTGTGCCAGGTGTACGTCAAGTAGGATGGAGACAAGAAGGATCAAATACAATTGTCTCTATCGATGTTGATGGAGATGGCGAGAGTGAAAGAAATATAGTTCTAGAAGGTCTCTTCACTCTCACAGCATCAGATTTTATTCTCTAGAAAAGTTCAAGAGGAACTGAGACGGAAAAGAGAATATAAGAGTAATTAAAATCTTTCCCAACAAAGGCCGCATAGTCGTAACCTGAGTTTTCGTATGTGCCATATTCAAATGCTCGGTATTCCACATTGAGAGAAATGAGAGGCAAGGGAGTTAGCCCTAGACCAAGAGCATAACCTGAACCATTTTTAAAAGTATCGCTGGAGTCGATATAGTGCTGTCCGGTAGGATCTGTTCCTTTGAGAGTTGTGTTGAAATAATAAGTTCCCCAAATGCGCAAAAGAAAGGGAAAAGTGTAACCTAAAAAAGTCCCAATGTGAGTAGCATTTATCTTGTCTGTTCTTGTCACTCCAGAAGTCGTAATATCTAAACTGTGATTGTCTTTGGCGTAGTCAATACCAACCATAAGTCCTAGTTTTGTTAAGCCGGCCCGTCCGCCATAAGAGACTCCAGATCCTTTAATACTTCTTGTCTGGTTAGAAAGAATAAAATCGCCTGACCCATTGAAAGCATATCCAAAATAAGGATCGAGAAGAATACTTGCCTTTGAAGAAAGAGAAAGACCAAGAAGTAGAATCAAGAGAATTCTTTGCATACTAAGTTCCTTTTTTTAAGCGTGAATGGCCCTATTGCTTGTGGCCGCCATCGCCGCTTCTTTGAGGGATTCGGTATAGGTTGGGTGAGCGTGACAGATGCGCGCAATATCTTCGGCCGAAGCGCGAAACTCCATGGCCACAACGGCCTCAGCAATCATATCAGCACAGCGAGGGCCAATCATATGGACACCGAGAATTTCGTCGGTTTCTTTGTGGGCGTAGACGCGAATAAATCCATCACTCTCGTTAGAGGCGCGTGCGCGGCCTGACGCTTTAAAAGGAAAACTTCCACTTTTGAAAGGAATGTTGTCTTTCTTTAACTCTTCTTGTGTTTTGCCCACGGAGGCCACTTCCGGCCAAGTGTAGACAACGCCGGGAATGAGGTTGTAGTTCATGTGAGGTTTTTCTCCTGAAATCACCTCGGCCACAAAAACGCCTTCTTCTTCGGCCTTATGGGCCAGCATTGCTCCGCGAACGACATCGCCAATGGCAAAAATATGAGAATAATTGGGGAGAGATAAATTGTTGGTGACTTCAATGCGACCGGCCTTATCTGTGGCAATGCTGAGTTTTTCAAGATTGAGATTTTCCGTATAAGCGCGACGACCAACACAGACGAGGCAGTAATCGGCCTTTAACGTTTCTTCTTTTCCTTCTTTTTCAAAAGTTACTTCAACGCTGCTTTTTCCTTTGCGTTCAACTTTTTTTACCATGCTACCAAGGTTAATTTTTATGCCTTGGCGGATAAGAACTTTAGCGAGTTCTTTGCCTAGATCGGCATCCATGGTGGGGATGAGGCGCGGCGCATATTCCACGATAGTTACTTCCGTCCCAAAGCGCGCATAGACTTGGCCAAGCTCAACACCAATGACGCCGCCGCCGATAATAATCATTTTTTTAGGGAGTTCTTTAAGACTAAGGGCCTCAGTAGACGTAATAATACGCTCTTTATCGATGGCAATGCCCGGCAAGCTAGAAGGCTTTGAGCCGGTTGCAATAATAATTTTATCGCCTTTAATTTCTTCGCTGCTTCCATCACTTTTTGTCACCTTGATGGTGTTGGCATCCACAAAACTTCCATGCCCATGATGAACGGTGATCTTATTTTTTTTCATAAGAAACTGAATGCCATCGCATGTTTTTTGCACCACATCTTTTTGCACACGGCCCATCACATTTTTCCAGTCGAGGGAGGCCTCTTTAATAGAGATGCCGTGATGAGCAAATTCATGCTGCGCTTGATGGTATTTTTCAGAGGTGTCGAGAAGTGCTTTAGAGGGAATGCAACCCACATTGAGGCACGTTCCACCGAGGCGGTCATATTTTTCAACGATGGCGACCTTGTGTCCAAGTTGAGCAAGACGAATAGCACAGACGTAGCCGCCAGGACCTGAGCCAATGACGATAGTATGATAAGAACTCATAACAAATTTCCTATGATAATTTATTTGATGGTTTATTTTATACTTCTAACAACATTCTAGCAGGATCTTCAATGAGTTCCTTTACTTTTTTGAGAAAACTAACGGATTCTCGTCCGTCAATAATGCGATGATCGTATGAGAGGGCCAGATACATAATAGGGCGAATGACCACTTCACCGTTGACGGCCGTTGGCCGCTCTACAATATTGTGCATGCCTAAAATGGCCGATTGAGGAATATTGATGATGGGAGTGGAGAGCATAGAGCCAAAGACGCCGCCGTTGGTAATAGTAAAAGTTCCCCCCTGCATGTCGTCGATACTGATTTTATTATCGCGCGCTTTAGCGGCAAGGCGCGCAATTTCGCGTTCAATGCCGGCAAGAGAGAGATCTTGGCTATTGCGCACCACAGGAACCACGAGTCCTTTAGGGGCCGAGACGGCAATTCCCATATCGACATAGTCGTGAAAAACAAGATCTGTTCCGTCAATTTGAGCATTGACGGCGGGAAACTCCATCAGGGCCATGGAGGCTGCCTTGGTAAAAAGAGACATAAAGCCAAGACCGATTTGGTGTTTTTCTTTAAACTGCTCTTTGTATTTACTTCTCATTTTCATAACGGCCGACATGTCTACTTCATTAAAGGTGGTGAGCATGGCCGTCGTATTTTTTGCTTCGACGAGGCGCTTTGAGATGGTTTTTCTCAGCGACGTCATTTTCTCGCGGCGGATGCTTCCCGGCTCTGCTTTAATAGCAGGGGCCTTTGGTGCTGGACTGCTAGAACTTGCTTTGAGGGCATCTTCTTTTGTGACGCGGCCCCCAACCCCAGAGCCGGTAACTTGGGAGATATTTTTTTCATCCATGATTTTTTTCGCTGCAGGAGAAGGATGTCCTTGAGCATAGTTTGTTTGAGCTTCTTGTTTCGTTTCGGCCTTTGGTGCTTCAACAGGTGCAGTAGCAGCTGAACTAGCGCTAGCTCCGGCGGTAGCAGAGGTATCAACATCAGCAACAGCATGCCCAATGGGGACAGTTTCCCCTTCAGGAGAGAGGATTGTGAGTACACCTGTAAAAGGAGAAGGAAGTTCAACGGTGGCCTTATCAGATTCGAGTTCGCACAAAATCTCATCTTGTTTGACAAAATCACCACTCTTTTTTACCCAGGAAGCAATCGTCACTTCGGCAATAGATTCGCCAACGCTGGGAACTTTTACTAATTCTTTTGAACTCATCTGTTTTGTCCTTTCTTTCGCTCACTCATTGACTCATGGTAGAGATGCTAGGGTATATCAAAAATTTAGTTAAACTCCAATCTCGGCATTTGGAAAAATATATTTAAAAGAGGTCTTCTTTGCTCTGCTATTAATGCAGAATTTTCCATTGCTATAGTTGACGAACTTCTTCTTTTTGAACAGACTTTATTATCTTCCCTTTTTACAAAAGAATTTTTTCATGACTAAAAAGATCGTCTTATCTTTTATCTTTCTCCTCCAGTTGGTCGTTCTCTTTATTTATGGCGATCACAACCCTTTCTTTGATGGGAGAGTTTACCTTAATTGTCTAACAGAAATTAACAATGATACGGCCGTTAATTATTTTGGTTTTTCGCAGTATGGCTGCTTTGCTCATTCTTCTTATTTTTATATGTTTCTTGTGAGCATGGTCACTAAATTTCTGGGAGGATCTCTTTGGGTTCTCTACAGTTTTTTAATGCTTTTGATGATGCTGGCCACGTATGCTTTTTATCGTATCAATGAAATTTTGTTTTCTTATGATGTCAGTGAAGATGCTTCTTTTAAGACAAATGTCGTGACAGCAATCTTTGCTTTCTATCCCGTCTTTCTCAGCAATATTTTTCACTTTAATATTGATTTTGGTGTTTTTGTTTTTTCTATTTTTTATCTTTTTCTTCTTCTCACGCATCGCTTTTTTTGGGCCTTTCTTGCTTCTTGGTTTTTAGTCTATTCAAAAGAAGTGGGGGCCATTCCGTATTTTTTTATCTCTGTGGGGTATGTTTTTTTCTGGAAAGGTCTTTCTTTCAAGAAAGGATGCCGCTTTATTCTTCATAAGTTTTATCTCACCTTGGCCGGAATAAGCTACATTTTCTACACCTTAAAATTTAAAGAAATTCTTCATCCTGGCGAGATGTGGACGCAGATGAGTTCAGGAATTCTATCTTTTCAAGGATTGATGAATAATGCTCTTTTTGGTATTTGGGACATATTCTCCAATAGATTTGTCTTACCTCTGTATGCTTTTATTTTGACGGTAAACTTTAACTGGTTGATGGTCTTTTTTATTGCCGCAAGTATCGTTTCTGTTCTTTTTTTTAAGGCCAAAAAATCGCCCAAAGTAAGAATCCTTAATGCTCATCACAGTCAGAATCTTATTTTCTTTTTATTTTTTGCCATGTTTTATGGTGCAACTCGCTTCTTTAGTCTTCTCAATGCGCGCTACTTTCTCTATTTTTACCCTTTTTTATTGCTGGCCTTCCGCTCTTCCATGGATATTTTAGGACATTACTTTGTTCTTTTAAATAAGCAGCGCCTCAAAAGGTTGATTTATATAACAGTGATGTTCTTAGTGGTGTGTTCCAATTTTCGCACCTTTGATCCTGTCTCTAAAAAGATCTTTGGTAGTTTTTATTTTGGTGAGCACAAGTTTCTCAAAGTAACAAGTCTAACGGAAGAGTGTTGCGGTTTTGCCCGTGATCAGATGATTTATAACTTGCAGGGATTGGCCCTAAGTAAGCTGATGAAGCAACTTCATGAGACTCTTTTGGAAGAAAAAGAAAAGCAGCAGAAAAAAATTGTTTTAAGCTTTTCTCCCGCCTCCAATTTCTATCTTTTTGATGCTTTTTTACCAGAAGATTTTTTACTTATTACGGATGAAGAAATTTTTCGTCAGCGGATGAACCCTGGTTATGCGGGAGGAGATTTTTATTTTGTCCATATTCCTCTTTTTCCCACTAATACGTTTCCTTCTTTTGTTGAGCATTTTGAGCTTCTTGAAAAAAAGACACTGAGCTTTGACTCTCATCATTTAATTCTCTATAAGTGGAAAATTCCACAACTCTAAGAGAGATAATTTATCTATGCAGTATCGATATTTTTTTATTGCTTTAAGCTTTGTACTTCCGCTGCTCTTTTCTTATTCCTTGCGCCGTGAACTTTTAAAAAGATTCCCTCAAACTTTTATCGATTTAATGCGAGGAAAAAAAGAGAGAAATGAAGTGGCCTATCATCCTCGTGTCAGGAGAATTATAGAAGAAGTAAAAGAAAGAAAGGTAAGTGAATATTCGATAACGGGAATGGCCCCTTTTTTTTGGGATAATGATTCTTACTATATTGCAAAAGAGCTTTATCCCATTCGCTGGAAAGAAGGATCTTCTCTTTTTTTTGATGTAGACAAAGAAAATCTTCACTGTCTTTTTATAGAGAAGAGAGAAAAAAAAGAGCAAGAGCATGTTTGTCTTTAGTCTTATTTTTTACTTTCTTCATTTTTTTTCACTGGGATATTTGGTGACTTTTTTCATCAAAGAGTGTCGTTTTTTTCACTACTATCTCAGTGGGCTTATGCTGCATCAACTTTTCTTTCATCTCTTTAATGATCTTTCTCTTCAAATTCCTTTTACTTTCATCCTCTCTCTTCCTGGTTTTTTCTTTCTTTGGAAAAAAATAAAAATATCCAAATTTAAACTAATCGTTCTTTTATTTATTTTTATTCATCTTTTTTTTACTGTTTTTTATAACGCTCTTCCCTTGGGAGATGGTCATCTCAATTGGATGTTTCATGGAAAAGTAATTTTTGTGGAAAAGAGTCTACCGCTTTCTTTTTTAACCTCAAAAGAATATGCTTTCTCTCATCCCTATTATCCTAAGTTTATTGGTCTATTGGCCGCGGAGATTGCTTCCCTTGCAGGAAACTGGGATGATTATACGCCTCATTTAAGTCTTATTATTTTATTGATTCCTTTTTTAACTTACTTGTTAGAAGTAAAGACCAGCAAGCTTTCTTTTATTTGGTTTCTCTTTATCTTTATTTTCTTTTTTTATGAATGGATCATCAACGGTTATATGGACTATTTTTTGGCCCTTTATTTTATTCTTTTTCTCTTTTCACTTAATGCAGAGACGGCCATTTTATGCTTAGGGATGACAACACTTTTAAAAGCAGAGGCAAAGTTAATGCTTGTGGCCTCACTGCCTTATTTGATCTGGTTGTGGAGAAGGCATATTGGTTCTAAAAAGAATCTTGTTTTTCTTTTGATTTTCTCTTTTCTCAACTTCTTTTTGTGGGAGGGATATCTCTGGCATCATGGAATTAAAGGTGCTGTCGAGAGTGGTTTTCATTTGGAAAATCTTCTTCAAAGAGAAATTTTCATCTCGCGATTTTCTCTTATTGGAGGGGAGATGATGGGATGGAAGGGATGTTTGATGAGTCTTTTTTTTCTTTTTTATTTTTACAAAAGAAAAGAGAATGGATGGCGTCTTTCTTCTCTTTCTCTCTATTGGATGTTTCTTTTTGCCGTTTATCTCATTAGTCCTTATCCTTTAGATTGGCATTTAAAGACAAGTGTTGATAGAGTATTAATGCCTTTTGGCGTCTTTTTTTTCATGATAATTTTTAAGGAATTGAATAATGAATATGGATCATCAATACAAGAATATGAAATATCTCCTCAGTGAGCACAAGCACTCCTATGGAAATAATATTCATCTTCTTTCTTCTCCCTATATACTCTCTCTTCTTGCTGATTTAGGTCATCCCATGACGGGTGGTTCGAAGGCCATACGTTTGGTGCAAAAACTTTATAGTTTTTTGCTGGATAATTTTTTAAGTCATGGCGTTGAATGGAAGCAGGAGAAAGTTGAAACGCGCATGACCATGCAACATCCAAGTCAATTTTATGTGGGACCACTTCTTCCCAAAGAAACTTCTTTTGTGGTGGCCGATATTGCGCGCGCGGGAATTATTCCTTCCTTGCAAATTTATCAAGAACTGGCCGATTACTTTCATCCTGAATGTATCCGCCAAGATCATCTTTATTTGGCCCGTGAAAAAAAAGGCGATGAAGTAAGTATTAATTGTTCAGGATCCAAAATAGGGGGCGATAAAAATAATCGCATTGTGATTATACCCGATCCTATGGGAGCAACGGGCGAGACCATCAAGTATTGCCTGGATCATTATGAAAAGCATGTTCCTGGAAAAGTTAAAAAATTTGTGGCCCTGCATTTAATGGTTACTCCTGAATATATAAAAGAAGTTCAAAAATTAAAAATCCCTTTTGATGTTTATGCTTTGCGCATTGATCGAGGGGCCAGTGATGAGAGTGTTACAAAGCTTTCTCTTGGAGAAAAACTTGATAAAGAGTTTGGTCTTGATGATAATAAATATATTGTGCCTGGTGCTGGAGGAGTAGGCGAGGTTCTCAATAATTCTTGGGTTTAGTTAGAAAGCTAGAAAGGAAGTAGATAAATGAATATGATCAACTCTGAAAAAAATCTTTCGCGTCTTGGTCTACTCATTGGGATCTGTCTTTTAGTTTATCTTCTCTGGTTGATGATTTTTCCTCATCTTCCTAGTTTTATTTTTGCTGGTATTATCGCAGGCCCTTTTTATTCTTTATATCAAAGAGTTCTTCATTGGCGCGGAATGAATCAGCAGCGTGCGGCCATCATCATTTGTCTTTTAGTTTTTTTTATTTGTTTTCTTCCCGTTGTCTATATTGTGTTTCATCTAACCCGTGAGGTGATGGGGTTGTATGTCAGTATTTTTAGTGGGGAAGGAGTCATTGAAACAGTAAAAAGTTATTTTCTCTCGGATCACTTTTTGGTGGTAAAACTCAAAAGCTCTCTTGCATTCTTTGGTCTAAAATTAGATAGAAAACTCATTGAGGTTTTTTTCTCTGAGCATTTGCGCCAGAGTTCTTTGATGATTGTGAACTATCTCAACAATATTGCTAAAAATATTTTTAGTTTTCTCTTTGATTTTGTCATTATGATGCTGATGCTTTTTACACTTCTTTGTGAAGGAAAGAGGATTAAGAGTTTTGTGGCCAATTTTTTCTATCTTCCCATTGATCAAGAAAATCTTGTTATTTCAAAATTTAACCAGATGAATTTTGTTGTTCTTATTTGTAATGGTGTCAGTGCTCTTGTCCAAGCACTTTTGGCCACATTGTGCCTTGGGACTTTTGGCGTTGAATCTCTTTTCTTTTGGTTTACCATTATGTTTCTTTTGGCCTTTATTCCGGTGGTGGGAATTTCTTTTGTCTATGTTCCCTTTACGGCCTATTTCTTTTTTCAAGATCGCCCTGCCGCGGCCATTATCCTTTTTCTCTTTTGTACGGCCGTCTCTTTTGCCGTAGAGAATTGGTTTCGCCCGAAGTTTATTGGAGAGCGCATTATGATGAGCTCATGGGTTATTTTTTGGAGCATGGTGGGCGGAGTTGCAGCTTTTGGCATGGCGGGGATTTTTTATGGTCCACTGGTGGCCAGCCTCTTTCTCACCTTTAGTGATATTTATCATTTGAATTATATTACGCGTGTAAAGAGTGCGTAGATTTTTTGGAGTAACTCAGAAGAAAATTTTTATCAAGTGTTAAGAGAGGCCTTCCCTAAGGATTAAAATTCACGCCGAAGACGGAAGATAGCGTAGAGATTGCACAGAAGCATCATGGTAATGGCCAAATCTGAGAGCTCCCAAATCACAGAGGTCTCAGAACTGGCCCCCATAAAAATAGTGGCCACAAAGAGAAGAGAAAAAAAAGTGATAACTTTTTTTGATGAGCTCATAAAAAGTAAGGCCTGCTTATAGCAATAGCTCCAACTGCTGATAGTAGTAATACCAAAAAAAATAATAATAAGTTTTAAAATCCAAGTTGAGTGCACACCAAAAAGAGAAGATTCAAAGGCCCTAAGACAAATTTGTGAACTCTCAATTCCTTCCACCTTCCATGCTCCTGTCACCATTAAAGAAAGGGCCGTAAGGGTGCAAATAAAAATAACAAAGTAAGGCGCCACAAGGGCCACAAGACCTTCTTTGTGAGGACCTTTGGATGTTACATTGGCCTGAATAATAGGACCAAGACCAAGGCCCGTGTCAGTGGCAAAAATACTGCGATCGAGTCCAACAGAAATAATCTTAGAAAAAGCGACGCCTTTCATGGCCCCCGTTAAAGAAGGAGTATAAGAAAAAGCACTTTGAATGATGCTCATCAGTGAAGGAAGTAAATTTTCGCGAAAGAAAAAAATCACACTTAGTGACATAAGAAAAAAAAGCATCGCCATCAAAGGAACCACCATAGAAGCAAAGCGTGCAAAAAAATTTCTTTTCGTAAATAAGACAGCAAAAGTAAAAAGACTCAAAAAAGATAAAAAGAAGAATTCATGCCGATGACTCAAATCAAGCGAGATAAGCATGGAATCTACTTGCGCTAAATTTCCCACCGTAAGCCCCGCCAGCAAAAGAGAGAGACAAAAGAAAAAGGCCAAAAGAGGAGAAGAGAGTTGCTGCTTCATATAATACATGGGACCACCGCGATAAAAATCCTCGCCCTGCTTTTGAGTGCGGAATTTGACGCCAAGATAAGAGCTTACATACTGAATAATGGAACAAAGAGGCGTTAAAACCCACATCCAAAAAAGGGCCCCAGGTCCTCCCGTTTTAAGAGCAATGGCCATTCCTGAAATATTGCCTGTCCCGAGGTTTCCCGCCAAGATAGCGGCCACTACTTGAAAATGAGAAAAGGTTTTTTTTTCTTTATGCTGCTCTTTTTTTTCTTCGCCAAAAAGGATGCGTGTTCCCTCTAGCAGGCGAGTAAATTGTAGTCCTTTAAGCTTAAAAGAATAATACAGAGACACCAGCACAAGGGCCGGAAAGGCAAGAAGGCAGGTGATAAGTTCGCTCAGCTGAGAAAATGAAGAGTGCAAGAAAAGGGCCTTTTTTTTAAAAGAGCCTTATCTCTTTAAATACGCAACTCTGCAAGAGTCCTGAGCTTCTTTATAAGTTGTTTTTTTCTTTTCTTTGACCAATAAAAGGTTTTTTAAAAAAGGATTTTAAGTGATTAAGAATATTTTATTGATACTCAAATTTTTTCTTTTAACGACGGCCTGTCTTCAAGCAATGGATGAAATGGATAAAACAGAAAAGACACCTGTCAGACGCAAAAATGCGCAAAAACATCCTTGGACAGATGCTCAGGGAAATGTTCATCCGCCAAGAGATCAACTCAGAGTTGATTGTGCCTCTTCTAGAGAGGTAGGACCGTCTATAGAGACAAAAGAACTGATGGATCTTTTAATGAACCTGTCAGTTAAAGGACTTTCTCTTAACTGTGAATTGGACAAGGAAGAGGATTTTCATCGTGCTCGGCGGGTGGCCTTTATGTGCTTATCAAGACAAATAAAAGAGAAAGTTAAAGAGCATTTTCCAAAAGTTGCTTTTTATGAATTTATATTTGATGAGGAAGAGAAGACGGCCTCGTTAGAGGGAATAATAATAAGAGATAAAGAAGAGAGTCAGGTTATTACTGTTGATGTGAGCTATGAATTTGTTCGAAACAATAACTTAGCTGTTGATATAGCTCGCAATTTTGATGGCGGATTTGGTGCGCTTCGACCTCTAAAGGCGGACTATCGATGCGATATAAAGGTTACTTCTGTCAGGATAATATCGCCTTAGCTCCAACTCATAAAATAATCTTTATTTTCCTGCTTTTTAAACCAATCAGATTGAAAGAGGGAATTTTTAGTATCAATCATCACTGCAAACTCATCAGTAAATAATTTTTCCACCGATTTTTTATAGGCCTCAGGATGAGGTCCATGATGAATCCCCTGGGGGTGAAAGGTCAGGGCCCCTGCATCAATGCCATCGCGGCTAAAAAAGTCCCCTTCATGATAAAAAAGCACTTCATCAAAATCAATATTGGCGTGATAAAAAGGAACTTTTAAAACACCATGTTTGCTGTCTTCTAGCGGACGCGCCACAAAAGAGCACACCACAAAATTTTTTGCCACAAAGGTCGTATGGCCCGACGGAGGAATATGATAGCGATGGCTCATGATGGGGCAGATGTCATAGAGAGAGAGTTTTTGTGGATAAACAGAGCCTTTCCAACCCACCACATCAAAAGGGTTAAAAGGGTAGGTAACGCGCGTGATTTTTTGTTGATGCTTAATATGAATGACATATTCTTTTTTATCTTGCTCGCTACCAAGGGCCGCCTTGGGTGACTCAATAACTGTCTGATCATAGAGGGCATTGGGACCAAGAAGACCGCGATGAGGTTGCTGAAAAGGACTAGCAGACTCAATTTTGAGGGCCTTTAGCGGGGACTGAATATAGAATTTATAAGTTGTCCCTCGAGGAAGAAGAAGATAATCTCCTTTTTTCACCTCGAGATGGCCATAGACGCTCTCTAAATGAAATTGTCCTTCATGGATAAAGTAAAGCTCGTCGCCATCAGCGTTGCGACTAAAATAGCTTTTAGTGCTGTTTTGGCGGACACTGTAAAGAGAGACGTCGTTATTGGAGAGGATGAGTTCTTCAAAACTTGTTTCACTGAGAGGAAAAATATTAGGAAGGGAGCGCGGTTTTAGCTCGCCTTCAATTTTTGTCCAGCTAGTAAGAGGGTTTTTGTGGTAGAGGTGAGAGACAGGGCCAAAAAAGCCATCGCGCCCATGCTCTTCTTCAAAAGTCCCTTCAGGCAAATGGACGTGGGCCTGTTTGCTATAGGTGCCGCTCTCTTTGAAGTTTTCCATGGCCGATTCCTTTTTGGTGGCGTTTTTTACTTATTTTTTTCAAGATTACTCATAAAATAACAAAAGGACTACATAGATGAAACTTTTAGCAGGAAAAAAAGCAGTTATTCTCGGTATCGCGAATGAGCGCTCTATTGCTTACAGCATTGCCAAACTTTTTAAAGACGAAGGCGCAGAGTTGGGACTCACTTACGTCAATGAGGCCCTGGGAAAACGAGTGATTCCTTTGAGCGAAGAGCTTGGCGCTAAGTTTGTCATTCCTATGGACGTTACCGTTGATGGTGATTATGAGAATTTAAAAAAAGTAGTGGAAAAAGAATTTGGTCATGTGGATATTTTGATTCATTCTCTGGCCTTTGCTAATGGAGAGGATCTCAAAAAACCCTTTATTGAAACATCGCGTGAAGGATTTGCTCAGGCCATGGATATTTCCGCTTATTCACTCATGAAACTTTGCAATACCTTGAAAGATTCTTTTAGCGAAGAGGCCTCTGTTTTGGCCATGACGTATCACGGTTCTGTAAAAATTGTAAAAAACTATAATCTTATGGGTGTCGCCAAAGCGGCCCTTGAATGTATTACGCGTTATTTAAGTATTGATCTTGGTGAGAGAAAAGTGCGCATTAACTGTATTTCAGCAGGCCCTATTCGCACTCTTGCAGCGTCGGGAATTCCTGGTTTTCGCGATATTCTCAAAGATGTCGAAGAGCGCTCCCCTCTTAAACGCAATGTCACGCAAGATGATGTGGCCAACACGGCCGTTTACTTGGCCAGCAGACTTTCTTCTGGGGTGACGGGTCAAGTGATTTATGTGGATTCGGGTCATTCACAAGTGGCCTTATAAAAAAAGGCCATGAGGAAAATGGATTGGAGGAGAGAAGAAAAAGATCTTTTTAAGCGCGCCCTTGATGAATTTGAGGGAGGTTATTTTTATGCCTGTCATGATACGCTTGAAGAATTGTGGCGCGAAGAAATAGATCCCTATATCAAAGATTTTCTTTGGGCCTTTATCCAGTTGAGTATTGCTCGCTATCATGAAGAAAATCAAAATGAGGTGGGGGCAAGACAGATGAGGGAGAAGGCGAGAAAAAAAGCATTGCGGGCCCGCGACGGAAAAGAAATGCTTTTATTTTTTGAAAAATATTTTAATGCAGCAGAGATGTTGGAAGCGCTAATAAAGGAAGAAGTTTATGAGTTTCGCCGTCAAACAAATTGATCTTTTATTAAAATCACTTTTTTCTTCTTTGAGTCTTATTAAAAAAGACCGTCTTCTTTTGGTTTTTATGCTTATTCCTTTTTTGGTAGGCCTTCTGCTTTATGCCATTGTAGGAAAATACGTTATTGTGGATCTCTCTGAGTTTCTCAATAAAATGCTTATGCCCGCCACAGATCCTTCGAACAACTGGTGGTCAAAGGCGGGAAGTTTTTTTATTACGGGTGTACTTAGCGTTCTTTTTTATTTTATTTTGCAGTGGACTTTTTTAATGCTGGTTTCTCTCTTTGCTTCCCCTTTGAGTGAGTATGTGAGCGAGAGAACAGAGGCCCTTTTAGTAGGAGGACCCAAGAGAATTGAGCAAAAAACTCTTTCGTGGGGAGCACGCTTTAAAAAGATTTTTTTTGTTCTCTTTAATGAAGGAAAGAAGATTTTTTTCTTGCTGTTTATTTACTTTGTGATGTTTTCTTCTAGTTTAATCCCCCTTCTTGTTCCTTTGGCCCTTATTCTGACTGCTGCGATGGCCTCTTTTCAGTTTCTTGATTATAGCTGGATTAGAAAAGAGATGACCATAAGATCATCAGTTAAAGAGTTTCAACGCTTTTTTGTTATCTACTCAATGGCCGGTGCACTGGCCCTCGGATTGATTGCTCTTCCCGTAGTGAACTTTTTTGCTTACCCTTTTTTGGTGGTCTATTTTACTGTCTTTCGCAGTAAACTTTTAGCTCTTGAGGAAAGAAGATCTTGAACATTGTTGTCCGCGCTCCTAATTGGCTTGGCGACATTGTTATGAGCTTTCCTTTTTTTTATGCCCTTCATGATCTTTATCCGGCCGCTGCTATCACTGTTGTCGCCAAAAAAAGCTTTTTACCTCTTTTTGATTTATTCAATTTTTCTATTGAAAAAATGAATTTAGAGGAAGCAAAGCAGAGGAGACATGACAGTGTTGACTGGTATATTGCTCTTCCTCCTTCCTTTTCTTCGGCGTGGATGGGCCGTTTCTTTTTTCGCGCCAAAAGAGTGACGGGTTATAGAGGTGATTGGCGAAGATATTTACTGACAGATGCTTTAAAAAAAGAAAAAAATATTCATCGATCGAAGAGTTATTTGCATTTAATTTCATCTGATCTCAACTTGAATGAAGTGAGATCTAAGATGCATCTGCAAAATCCTGATTCAGCACTCTTTTTATCGTCTCTTCCTTCTTCTTATACTGTTATTAATATCAATTCGGAGGCCTCTTCGAGGCGCTTACCGGTCCACAAATGGTGCGAGCTTTTTTTATCACTAGAAGAGAAAACTCATCTTGTCTTTATTGGGCAAGAAGGTGAACGTCATCGCTATGAAGAATTAAAAGAAAAGTGGAGAAATCAGAGCGAAAAGAAAGAGCTGTTTTTTCATGATTTTTTTGGAAAAACGTCCATCCTAGAGCTTTTTTCTCTTCTTAAAGACAGTGATGAAATGATTTCCAATGATTCAGGCCCTGCCCATCTGGCCGCCTTGGCCGGGAGAAAGGTGAGGGTTTTCTTTGGAGCAGGAGATGATCATGAGACGGGTCCCATAGGAAAAGAGGTGCAAATCATCAAAAAAGACATAAGTTGCTCTCCTTGTTTAAAAAATAGTTGTCCGTTAAAACATAAAAAATGTTTAGAAGAGATTTTTATTAAGTAATTTTACTATTTTTCCGATTAAGGAGAAATGAAATCTTTAACCTCTCAAGATCTCTTCAGTGAACGACATATTTTATTTCGCAAGATGATGTTGTCCGTTTGGTCTTTTATCCTTTTTTATTTTTTTTTCTCTCTGTTATATCTTGGCAGGTTTCTTG
>CALDHR010000191.1 GCA_937898585.1 uncultured Oligoflexia bacterium | reverse complement strand
TTCTGCCGCTGATTCTGCCGCTTGGAATGCCGCTTGGAATGCAGCCTGTTCTGCCGCTAATTCTGCCGCTTGGAATACCGCTAGTTCAGCCGCTTGGAATGCCGTTAGTTCTGCCGTTTTAGTTGATGCCGCTTATTCTGCCGCTTGGTCTTTCGCTAGGTCTGCCGCCCGGAATGCCGCTTGGAATGCCGCTTGGAATGCCGCTTATTCTGCCGCCAGGGATGCCGTTAATAATTCAGATTCGGCCCAGGTTATGGGAGAGAAAGCTTATAAAGCAGCGCAAAAGGAAGTCTGGCGTTGGATGAAAACACCTGAAGCTTTTGATCATCTAGAAGCATTGATGAATGTAGCGAAGAGAGTTGTTGGAGGAGATGATCTTCCTCTTGGAAGAGTTGAGACCGTTCATACAAGCCTGAGAGACTCAATGAAGAGCTGGATAAATGACAAGACCTTAGCATCAAACCCCGCCCTTCAAATGTTTATGGGTGTGATAGAGGAAGCGGATAAAGCCCCATTGATTATATCAAAAAAGAGAAAGCGCAGTGAAGAAGCGAGTAGGCAAAATAAGAGGCGATGCAAATAAAAATTATTTATTCTTGTTTTGTCTAAGTATCTGAAATGAAAGATTTTTCACAAAAGAAATAAGCGATCCCCCCTCTTTTTTTGGTCTTTTTGAGAAAATGGATCCAAGGAGAAAGAAATTATGAAAGTCATTAAAAGAATTTTATTGTCATCACTAATGAGTCTCACTCTTACAACAAATGTTATTGCCTATGAGGCCGCGCTTAAAAAAACGGCATCTGTTATGGGGAAACAGCTTGAAGCTAAAGTTATAGAAGAAGGAAAGAAGGCAAAGGCCTCTCAAGCTCCTCGCAACTCTTTAGAAGAAGTAAAAGAATTAGGATCATTAGTAAAATCTGTTTTTGGCAAGGATGGAAGTTTTAGCGAAGAAAAATATACTGAGCTTAATAAAAAAGTCTCTTCTCTCGCAACGAGAGGTCTTTTAGGGCTGTTGGAATTTATTCCAACCATTGGACCTGTAGCAGGTGCCGTTGGTAGTATTGTTACTCCTTTTGTTGATTCTTTTTATAATAGCGCTTTATGGGCACCTATTTATGGAATGCAAGCAGGAGTGGCAAGATTTGGGACAAAACCCGTTCGAGTAATTTATAACGGACTGATGGGGAAAAAAGAAAAAGCAGCACAAGGACAACGAGTAAGAACTCTTCCTTCCGCAACAGCAGCAGGGTCTTAAAGAAAACTTTGTAGCTCTTCTTGTGAGCGAAAATAATCTTCGGGTATGCCGATATCAATAAAGTATTCATCTTTACTGCGAACATCGGCATACATCCCTTCCTCCAACGCCAACGGAAAAAAATCTTTCTCTAATGAAAAATGATCTCTTTCTAGCTTTTTTGAAGCAGCTAAATAATACGATCGGTTCAAAAAATAAACACCAGAATTAATAAGACCACTTCCCTGAAAGGAAGGATCTTTTTCTTTAAAAAATTCAACCTTTTGCCCTTCTAAAACAACCTGGCCATAGCGATCAATAGAAGGCATTTCTTTTAAATTAAGAGAAAAGTTTGAAAGAGGAGCATTGAGATGAAAATCATAAAAGGCGGCAAGGTTACTGTTAAAAAAACTGTCTCCATTAAGAACTAAAACGTTAGGAGCACAGAGAGAAAAAAGATCTTCATCATCCATGGCAAACTTTAAAGCACCGCCTGTTCCCAGAGGTTTTTTTTCATAGCAAAAATCAAGAGAGATACCTAAGTTTGCCAAATGAAGAAGTTCCCTCTCGTCACTATAAAACTCAGCAATTTGCTGGGCCATATGAGAAATAGAGAGAACAATATGCTTGATTCCCTGTTTTGCTAAATAAGTCATCAAAAAAGAAAGAAACGGTTTTTCCTCTTTTCCTTGATGAGTGCGAATTCCCGCCATGGGTTTAGGCCGATCGCTTATAACAGATCTCAGCCTCGTCCCTTGACCTCCTGCTAAAATAAGAGCTGTAACATTATCTAGCGTTTGCTTTTCCATGTTGAATTTCCTAATGACGTAAAATTAAAGCGACGAAACTCACCGCCAAAAGGTTTAAGGGCCTCAATAACACTGTAGCGCGTGTTTCCCGGGCAATAGAACATCATAAAACCACCGCCCCCAGCACCACTGATTTTTCCCCCTGTGGCCCCGGCCTTTTTTGCTGTCTCATAAATTTCATCAATGATAGGCATCGTCACTCCCTTGGCAACTTTCTTTTTATGAGTCCATCCGTAATCGAGAATCTCGCCTATCTCGCGCAAATTACCTTTGAGAAGCGCTTCTTTCATATAAACGGCCTGTTCTTTTAATTTCATGGTGGCCTTAATGGCATCAGACTGATTGTCCGTAATATTTTGACTCTGCTTTTCAATGAGGTGTGATGAATTTCGTCCCATTCCCGTATGGTAGAGAAGAATGCTAAATTCTAATTCATTAATGTAGTCTTGCTTGATGCGAAGAGGATTCACAATGACTTTATCATTGTCATAAAATTCCATAAAATTAAAACCACCAAAGGCCGCCGCATATTGATCTTGCTTGCCACCCGCCATTTTTAAATCAACGCGCTCAATTTCATAAGCGAGGTGAGCGAGATCATATTCACCAAAAGGAATTTTTTGCCATTCGCTAAAGGCCCCAAGAATAGAGACGGCAAGAGTTGAAGAGCTGCCGAGCCCCGATCCCGGGGGTGCATCTACATAAGTAGAGAGTTTAAAAGAGAGATTTTTTTTTCCTGACATGGCAAACATGCGGTTGCAAAGACCTTTGATGAGATCGAGGCGGCCATCGAGTGTGAGTTGATCTGTTGTCTCGTAAGTTAAGTTCTCTTTTGTATCGATAGAGCAAAATTCAATCGTGTTCGTTTCTGTTGGTTCAATGACGGCATAGGCATACATGCTAATCGTGGCATTGAGAATAGCGCCGCCGTAGAGATTAGAAAAAGGGGAGACATCAGTTCCTCCGCCGGCAAGGCCTATTCGTAGCGGTGATCTTGATCTAAACATGTTCTTCCCCCCGGTAGAATTTTTGAGTGCGTTTATTATTTTGAATAAGACCCTCAATACCAGGGGCCTGAGCAATAAATTTTTCAAAAAAGTTTTGAATATAGACTTGAAAATTAATACTGGGTGGACCTTTCGGTGTTGTTAAAACTTTTTCATAAATGCTGAGAGCATCGTTGTAATCAGGAAGATTTTCAATAATACTGCGTCTTTCATCGCTGAGAGTTTTACTTGAAGAGTTGATGGTATTTTTCCAAGGGGCCAGAGTTGCCTCTTCAAAATTTTCACCGGCAAAAGAAAAAATGCTCTTTAATGTTTCTTCTGTCTTGGAGCAAAGATCATTATAGGTAATTGTAATACTCTGATCTTCTCGTAAGGCACGCGTACAAGCATAAGCAAAATCAGTTTTATCCATCCAATCCTTGAGGGCCTGGTGAAAATCAAGCTGAGGGGCACCGGGGTATTTTTTTGAAAAGTGTTCAAAAGAGTTGGCGACTTCTAAAGGGTGACGCAAAAGATGAATAAACTTTGCTTGAGGAAAAATTTTGAGAAGTCCGTGGACGGCGTAAGTATTTTGAGGAGTGGCATCAACCCATCGCTTTTTGGGATCATCTGATTTTTGTTTAAGAGCAAAAGGAAAAGGGCCAACGTTCTCACCTTCCTTGATGGCCAAGGCCTTATTAAATCCTTTTTGAATGATGCGATAAAAGGCCTCACCTATTTCAGGGAGAAAATCCTCTTCTTCTATTTGATGTTTGGCCAAGTGAGAAAAAGAAATATCCCGGCACATATGAAAAAGAGAGACGGCGGGGTAAGTTAAAAAGTAGGTCCAATAAGTTTCAGGCAGAACCATAATATTGCTGTGTTGCCCCATGCTCCAAGAAAGAATAGATGTTCCTGAACGTCCTGAACCAATAATGAAAAGAGGAGAGACCACGTGTATTCCTTCATTTAAAAAATAAGATATTATTTATTGTAGAGAAATAAGTTATGGTTCGACAACAGTTTCATTTGGTGTTTAGATGTTTTTCATGAAAATTTTCAATAAGTTTTACCGTCATCATTTTGAAGGTGAGACCGGTATCAAAACAATTCTCCAAATTTCTTTCCCCATCATGATTTCACAGGCCTGCGAAAGTCTAATGATGTTCACGGATCGTTATTTTTTAACTAAAATTGATGGGGTAGGGCCTAGTGCCTCTATGGTAGGGGGCTTTACTTCTTTTTTACTTTCGATTTTTTTGGTGGGCCTGCTTGGATTTATTAATCCTCTCGTTGCACAATATAAAGGTGCTGCCCGCGGTGAAAAAGTGGCCTTAGTGATTGGACAAGGAAGCATTATTGCCCTTTTGGCCTATCCTCTTATTTTGCTGGTGGGGTACTTTCTGGTTCCCTCTTATTTTTCTTTTATCGGAATTCACGAGGAAGAGAGAAAAGCGGCCCTTGATTATTTTTTTGTTATCAATCTAGGGACCATTTTTCTTTTAATGAAAACCACTTTTGCTTCCTATTTTTCAGGAATAAAAAAAACGCGCATTGTGATGATAAGTAATTTACTAGGACTTATTGTTAATGTTCCAGCTACTTATTTTTTAGTTTTCGGTGGCCTTGGATCTTATTTTTCAGGAGTAAGAGGGGCCGCTTTGGCCACAGTTTTTAGCGAGTGCTTAACAGTTGTTGTTTTTCTCTACAGCTATCGCTTTATTCTTAAGCAAAAAATAGCTCTTCGCATAGACCCTGAAATAATGAAAAAACTTTTTACCTTTGGTGCTTCTTCAGGGATGGAGCTTTTTCTAATTTTCTTTGCTTTCAGTAACTTTGTGAATCTTTTTCATTCTTACGGGACCCAAGAGGCCCTGGCCATGACCATCACTTTTAATTGGGATATTTTGGCCTTTCTTCCTTTGCTTGGTTTAAATTTTGGTCTGATGGGGATCATCGGTGAGTTTATGGGGGGCCGCTCTATTGATAAAGCATTAGAGTCAACTTTTTCAGGGTTAAAAATTGCGCTTACCATTACTTTGTATTCTTCTTTTGCTTTTCTTTTTTATACAGAAGAATTGATTTCTTTTTTTCTTCCCCCTGGAGAATCTCCTGCCGAAATTATTGCTATTGCAGGACCTATGCTTAAGAGTGTCTCTCTCTATATATTTGCTAGTTCCGTCAACATGGTTTTAACGGCCTTATTGAGAGCATCTGGTGATACAAAAGGATGCTTGATGATTTCAGTCTCAACTTTTTGGTCTGTTTTATTTCTGAGTTATTTTGGTATCAAGCATTGGGAGTGGAAGAGTTTTTCAGTCTGGTTGTTATTTGTAGGAGGAATGTTTATTCAGTCTCTTCTTTATTATGCTCGTTTTAGGCAAGGTCTTTGGAGAAAAATTGAAATCGTGAAAAAAACATTTCATGTTTGAAAAACAATTGATAAGATGAGCTTAAATAGATTTTATTCAAGGCAGAAAACATGCTAAAAAAAATGTTATTTTCTTTCATTGTTATTTTTTCCTATTCTGTTTTTGCAGATAGTTATATCTCCGTCTTTCAAAAAGAAGTAAATGATGTATGCGCAAAAGCCTCTTCTATTCTCATAAAAAAATCAGTTTTGGATATTTTGAAGAGTCCCACTGATAAAAGCTGTAAAGGACCTTTCATATCTAATCTTGTTGACCAGTGTGATGCGATAGATTGCCAAGGGCTGCTGAGATTGTTTAGTCAAGTAAAAGGGATTACTTCAGGTAATATTGTAGGTCGATAATTTAAAAATCTAGATTTATTATGGTGGGGGCATGTCAAAAAATTATTTTATTAAAATATTTTCTTTAGGTTTAATTTTTTCTTTGTATTCTGAAGCAAGTACTTCTCAGATGCAAAGTGAGATTAATGATATTAACGATAGATTGTTAAATTTAGAGTTACGGTCACTAGCACGACGACTAGATCTTGGTGGAAGGTTTCATGTTCGTTATACTAATTTGAAAAATGAAGAATATGAGAATGATACAAATCCTGATAAAGTTCAGAATTTTCGTATGAAATTAGATCTTAATTTAAATGCAAATTTAAATTCAAATTTAAATTTTTATTCTACACTTTCTATGGCCAAAAGTTTTAATGAGTCCATTAGAGAAGGAACTCCTCTTTCTCAGGCAGCATGGCGCGATTACATTGGAACAGTTTCTTATGAGCAAGGACCGGCCCTTTGGGTTAACCGTGCTTACATTGATTATAAAATTCCTTCTACTGATTTAAGCTTTTTTATTGGGCGTCTTCCTACTATAGAAGGTCCACCTCAGCATTTTTATGAGCAAAGAGAGCGTCTTGGTACTTATCCTCTTCTCTCCTATAATATGATTCTTGATGGTCTTGGATTTGATTACAATACAAGTAAATATCTTCCTAAAGATCACGAGCTTAGAATTCGTTATCTCTATACTCCGACAGGTTTTGTGAATAGAGCTTCTAAAAATAAGCAGGCGAGAACTCTTAATCCCGATGGAAGTTCAAGAAAATTAGATAGTTATGATAATTTTTCAACTGTAATGATTGATTACAAACTTAAAAAATTAAGTTGGATGGAAGAATTTACTTTTATTTATCATTATTTTTATGTTGCTAATCAAAAAGTAAACTTACTAGGATTTTTTGATGGCTACTCGTCTCTTCGAAATGATTTTCAAGCAAGTTCACGCGTGCAATCTTTTTACTTTGAATTTAAAAGACTTTTTAATCTTCCCTTTGATCTTGCTATCGCTCATGCCATGAATAGAGAAAAGGCCAAGGGAGATCTTTATTACGAAGTAGCAACAAATGTTTTTTCTCCTGCTGGTATTGCTAATGGACGAACTAGTGGTCATGGAACACTTATTAGTCTGGCCTATCATCTTCCCTTTGAATTTATGCTTAACCCAAGTTTTGGATTGGAGTATTTTAGATCGTCAAAAGATTATCTTATGAGAGATTTTGCCAGTGATGATTTAACTGGATTTAAGGCCCAAATGGGAAGGTATTATCACGTCTACTGGTTTCAACCAACTCCCCAAGGACCTAATCTTCGTTTAGGTTACATCCAACATCAACGTCATTATAATTTTGCAGCATCAGGAGCTGTTTCAGCTGGCTCACAACAACGCATTAGAGAATATTACGTAGGACTCTCTTTAGATTTCTAATAATCAAATGATCGTAAAAGAGAGGAGGTAAAGCTCCTCTCTTTTTTTAGCGAATCAATTTTTTAAGATGAGTGATATAGATTTCTTTTTTTACTTTTGTGTTGAGAATAGCACAATAATTTATTAAATCTAAAATCTTTAAATCATCTTCCCAGCTATCGCGTTCAAAAAAAGTTATGGTCTTTTCATTTTCATAGTGTTGAAAAAAAGCATCCTTGAAAATAGGAGGGGTGTCAAAGCGAAAAAGCTGACATATATCAAGCAGTGGACTCCCTGAAGAGACATTTTCCCATTCTTCAATAGATTCAATGCAGAAGATTTTATGATTAACAAAGATATTGGAAAAACGTAAATTTCCGTGAATAAGAGAAGGTGATTTATGAATAAAGCTCATCACCTCTTGAACTTCAGGACGAGAAACATAATTCCAGAGTTTATCGCGGTAATTTTCACCAAGCCACTTTCCCGTATGCCCCCGCTTAAGACAAAACTCAATGTATTGAATGGGAGAAATGGTGTTGGTTTTTTTAAACACAGTTAAATTTTCATCAAGAGGTCCAGACTCCGCAAAGGAATGAGAATGAATGGCCATAAGTTGCTGAGCAAGATCTTTGGCCACCTTACTTAAAATTTCTCTTTTATCAGAAAAGCGCATAATAAATTGTGCTAATGATAAATCTTCGCTTCTTTCATATTTAATAGCAGGGGCGATTTTGCTGCGAAGAGGAGTTGCTTTTTCGGGGCAGCGGATAAGAGAGTCTTTGATAAAACTCAAGGTATTTATGATTTTTTCTATTTTCTTTGCTCCATTCTCATCTAGAAAAAATTTCAGAACCTCTTTTGAGTGATTGATAAGATCAATATGTGCAATAATATGCTGATCATTAATAGCAATAACTTTCACTGCTGCAACATTTTTTTTGTCATAAATAGAACGAATAATTTCTAAAATATATTTTTCATCGTATTTTTTAAGGGCCGTTTTCGTAAAAAGTAAAGAATTCTCATAATCAACAATTTTCTTGATCTCATCACTTTTCCAAATAACAGTCATAAATAATCCTCTTAAAATACGAACGAGAAGCAGAGGTTATTTTAACTCAATTTGGGATTATCTAAGAAGGAGAAGAATTTTCTTCTTCTACGATTTATGAGATAGCTGAAATTGATTTTCTTCGAGATAAGTAAAAAGCTCTTTTTTAAAACGGGCCAGAGGAAATCCCATTACACTGGCAAAGCAACCATTAATGCCGGAAATAAAACTCAGGGCCATCCCTTGAATTCCGTAGGCACCCGCCTTATCGAGCACATGCTCTGATCTGAGATAAGAGTCTAGTGTTGTATCCGTTAAATGGTCAAAAAGAACATCTGTTTTTTCACAAAAATTAAAAACTTCATCACAGTGGCCCTCTTCACTTACATGGATCAAAGAGACTCCCGTATAAACTTGATGAGTTTTTCCTGATAAAAGTTTGAGCATCTTTTTTGCTTCATTATTATCAGCTGGCTTTTCTAAGATGGTGTTATTAATACTTACTGTCGTATCGGATCCCACCACCAAAAGATTGCGCCTTCCTTCCTTTGAAAGCTCCCTTGCAATAAAGTCGGCCTTACGGTGAGCAAGCTCTTGAACCATCTCTCGTGGGCGACGAATTGTAGGCGTTTCATCACAGTTAGATGGTTTTTGCTCAAAGGGAATACCCAAATAAGCAAGAAGCTCTTTTCTTCGCGGACTCATGCTGGCCAAAATGAATGTTTTTACTTGGTGGTCTAATTGATTACTCATTTCTCAATGCCTCGATAACTTGAAGTTTTTCTGCTTTTAAGGCGGGAATAAGCCCGCTGAGCAGTCCTACCAAAAGGATAGAAGTAAGGGAAACTAACATGGCCGGCCAATTTATAAACCAAGAAAAAGAAAGATCAGGAACAAAATTAGTGGCCACATAAAGGGCCGTTTCATAGAAAACAAAAGAGATAAAAATTCCAATAAAACCTGAAAAGGTGCATAGCAGAAGAGATTCCGCCAGCATTTGATACCTCATGGCCTTATTGGTGGCGCCTACGGCCTTAGAAAGACCAATTTCTTTGAGCCTTTCGCTAATGGAAATGAGCATCATATTGGTAATGCCAATCCCCCCAATCCCCAGTGAAATCATGGCCATCGCAATAAGCATAAAATTAAATAACGTAAGAAAGCTGTTGATTTTATCCAGTAAAACACTGTCTGTTGTCGAGCGAAAATTTCCACTGCTACCGTATTTGAGGCGGAAAAAATTTTCTAGTGATTTTGAAACTTTAATAGGATCAGCGCTTCCATCAACTTGAACAGTAAAAGAGTGAATCAAAGAGTACCACTGTTCTCCCACCGCCTTCATTAAAAAGTTGTAGGGCAAAATAATACGATTGTCAGGCTGATCCCAGTTACTATTACTGCTTTTTGATTTATTGACTCCAACAACGAGACAAGTAAAAATTGTTTGGTTTTGCGTGATATTAATAACTTTGTGTAAGGGATCAGTTTGTTTAAAGAGCTTTTTAGCAATATTGGCCCCAATAATACAGACGGCGCTCTGGTTTTTTAAATGGGCCGGCGATAAGTGAACTCCTCGCTGCAAAATAGAAGGAGAGAGAAATTGCCCCTGAACGTTGGTACCTTTTAAAACAACATCGTCAACTTGTAATCCTCCGTGAGCGGCAGTTACACGATAAGCATTAACATTAGGTGTGATTAATTTAATTTCTTTAAAAACACGTTTGACCGTGGCGAGATCACTTTCTTCATCAAAACTGAGAAATTTTAATTTATTCCTATCTTCTGCTTTTTCATCAAAATTGGGATGGCCATAGACGAGAATATTGCCCGCTCCTAGTGATTGAAAGCTATCTAAAATTTTATCTTTTACAAAAGAGCCAATGGTGAGCATGCTAGAGACGGCAGCAACACCCACGATGATACCGATGGTATTGAGAAAAGAGCGAAGCTTGTTACTTCGCAAATTATTAAAAGCAAGGAGAAGAGAGTCTTTTATTAAATGAGGTGTCTCTTCTGCAAGAGAGAAAACTTCTTGAATGTTTGATTTTGCCCTTTTTCCTAAAGGGCGATTTTCTTTTTCTTTTTCAATAGTGCCATTTTTTAAAGAAATAACTCTTCGTGCATTTTCTGCAACTTGTTGATCATGGGTAATCACCACAATGGTTTTTCCCATCTCGTTAAGGAGGCGAAAAATAGCAATTATTTGATGAGCACTTTCTTCATCAAGACTACCGGTGGGTTCATCGGCCAAAATAATATTGGCGTCCATAATAAGAGAGCGAGCAATGCTGACACGCTGTTGTTGACCACCAGAGAGTTCTCTTGGGTAAGAGTCTAGCAAAGAGAGAATATTCATTTTTTGTGCCCAGTAGTGGGCCTTTTCTTTTTTCTCTTCAATGTTGGCGCTGGGGTCGTATTGGATGGGAAGAAGGATATTTTCAAGAATCGTGAGTTTGGGGAGAAGATAAAATTGTTGAAAGACAAGACCAATGTTTTTATTGCGAAGATGCGAGACTTGTTCATCATTGAGTTTAGTGAAAGTATGATGGCAAATAGTCACATCACCGCTTGTAACTTTTAGTAGTCCGCTGAGGAGGTAGAGCAGGGTTGATTTTCCTGTCCCTGAAGGGCCCATAATGGATACCCAGTCACCCTCTTCAATTGAGAGATTGAAGTCTTTAAAAATGGAGACAGGGGCGCGATCTTTTGAACGGTAGGTAAAAGAGAGATTTTTTACCTCAATAAGGGAGCTCATTTCAAATCCCTTCGCCCATTTTTATATAATCAACAGGGAGGAGTTCTTCTCCTTCACTGACGCCATCTATAACTTCATAGAGTTCTTCTGTTTGAGTTTTTACAGTGATTTTTTTTTGCTTACCTTCTTTTGTTTTAACAAAATAAGAATCGTCTTTGATAAGGACATATTCAAAGGGAACTCTTAAAACATTTTCCGCCCTGTAGGTGATGATGTCGGCCACAATAGACATTCCAGGTCTGATTTTTTCGTCAGCATCGGTAATTTCTAAGCGGCATTCAAATTCAACTTTTGAATTATTCATCCATCCAGAACCACTAGAGACATAAGAAGAAAGATCAATTTCAGTGATAAGAGCATTGTAAGTAGCATCAATAAGCGGGGCAACTTTTACGATGGCCGTCATCTCTTTTTTAAGTTTAACGATATCCATTTCGGGAACTTTGGCACGAACAAAAAACTTACTCATATCATCAATTCTTAGCAAAAAACTCTGCAAATCATCCTGTTTGAAAAATTCTCCCTCGCTGGCCCCAATACTGGTGACTGTTCCATCAAAAGGAGCGCGAAGAGGGTAGTTGTTGTCTTTACTCTCAAGTGTCTGGGTAAGAGAGATGATGGGCGTATCTTTTTTTATTTTGTCGCCCACGCCAACGTATATTTTTTTTACATACCCGCTATAGGGAGCAACGATAAGAGTGGAGTTGAGGGATTCAATGAGTCCAGAGATGGTTACTTTTTGGAGGATTTCACCTCGCTCTATTCGATGGGTCTTACTATTTTCTTCGGAGTGAAAATAATTTTTCTCTATATCCTCAGAGCTACTGTTATTGCTTTTGGAGTCCTTTTTTAATCCATAGAGAGAAAAAAGGCCGAATATGAAAATGAAAAAAAAAGTTATTTTGAATTTATTATTTTTCATCTTGTTGAAGATAGTCATAGAGCTTTCTCTGATTTTTTAGCATGTTAAATTGTGATTTTTTAAGTTCGTAACTAATTTGAAAAACACCTTCTTGAGCAGATGCATAGTTTTGAAGGGCCTCAATCATATCGAGATAGGCCGCTTTTGAATTGCGGTAACTCTTCTCAATTTGTTTGTAATTTTTTTCTTCTAGCATGAGAAGTTTTTTGCTGATTTTAAATTCTTCGATTTGCTCTTCAATATCAAGAGTTGTTTTTTTTATATTGTTTTCAAGCTCAAGCTTTTCTTTGTGATGAAGAGCGTTTTGTTTGAGTTCTTGAATGTGAGCTATTTCAACTTTTTTTCTTCTCTCTCCAAAGTCAAAAATATTAAAGCTTACAGTAAACATTGTTTGCCAATCGTAATTTCCTTCTTTCTTGCTTCCAAAGTCTCCCATTTTTGAGGGATAATTGGGGAGCTGATAGTTAAGAGAAGATTGAATAGAGAGGCGAGGAAAAAGATCTAGAGAGGTTATGGTGGTAGAAATATGAGCGATATTTTCGGCAATTTTTTGTTTTTCCAACAAAGGGTGATTATTCAGAACATCCTTGAGAAATTTTTCTTTTTGCTCAATGAGTTGAGGCAAGTTGATTTGAGAAAGATTGTTGGCCGCTTTTTCAAAATGAAATTCTTTGAGATTTTCGTTGTTAGGGCCAACACCCAGAGTGAGGCATAGATCCATTTTATTTTTTTTAATTTGCTTAAGACTAGAGGCCACATCAATTTTTGAGCGCATCACTTTTGCTTCAAAGCGCATGTAATCATCACTTGTTTTAAGTCCTTGAAGATAGGCAGCACGAATAGTGTCAAATTGGTCTAAAAGAGTTTTGTGCTTTTGCGCTTTAATTTCATAACCCTTTATGGAGAGAAGATATCCATAATATTCTTCAGCGACGCGATAAGAGAGATCTTCTAGAGTGAGGGTGGCATCTAAAAGTGATTCTTGCCGATAGTATTCTTTTATTTTATGTTGATAGTAATGACTTCCTCCATCAAAGAAATTCTCTTCAAGAGAGGCCGTGAGATTATGATTCCAGAACTGCCCATCTCGGCCATTGCGCGTGTCTGAATTTGTTCCGTCACCGTAAGTATTTTGCGCCGTGAGGTTGATTTTGGGGAGAAAATTTCCAAAGCTAATTTCTTTTTGCAGCGTTGCTTCTCTGATTTTTAATTCAGCATCGCGATAAAGAGGCGATTTTTCTTTGGCAATCTTAAGAAGCTGACGGAGTTGTTGCTTATCTAAAGTTGTTGCGTGATTGAAAAATGAGAGACATAAAGTCATAAAGAAAAAAGTTTTTTTCATAGAGCAAAAACCTATCAAAGACTGCCTTCTTTTAAAATAGATTTAAACAGATTTTTCTAAAATGCTCATGGCCACTTTAATACCATCAACGGCCGCCGATGTAATTCCACCTGCATGGCCGGCCCCTTCGCCGCAAGGATAGAGCCCCGTGTGTGAGGTGGACTCCAATGTTTCTTGATGGCGCAAAATAGAAAGAGGCGATGAGGTTCTTGTCTCTGGCGCAAGGAGTAATCCTTCTTTTCCGATAATTCCTTTCATCTGCCGATTAAAAGTAAGAAGGGCCTCTTGGAGGTGCAAGACAACTTCTTTTTCAAATAACTCATGAAGAGGTGCTTTGATGGTTTGAGAAGGACAGGAAGATGAGGGGAGTTGGCGAGCACTTACTTTTCCTTCGAGAAAATCGAGAAGAGACATGGCCGGAATCTCACGTCCAGTGGCCACCTGTTTAGAGTATTCAAAACATTTCTCTTCAATGGATCGTTGGTATTTTAACCCAGCAAAAAGATCACTCTTTTGTTCTTGAAGATTAACACTTACGACGAGTGCTGCATTGGACCATGGCGAATTATGGGCATAATTGCTCATGCCGTTTACCACAAGACCATTTTTTTGCGTGCCCGATGAAAGAACATAGCCGCCAGGGCACATGCAAAAACTATAAGTTCCGCGCTCACTTTCTTTATTGAAATAACTTAAGCGGTATTTGGCAGCACCGAGGATATCGCGACTTTTTTCATTTTCAGCAAAAGATCCAAATTGAATAGAATTAATGAGTTTGCGCGGATGTTCCATGCGGACACCAACAGAAAAAGGTTTAGCGCTGCAAGCAACATTTTTTTCTTCCATTAATTTGTAGATATCATCAGCAGAGTGGCCGGTGGCCAAAATGATGTGAGGAGAATGAAACGTTCGCCCATCTTCTGTTCTCACTCCTGTTGCTTTTTTATTTTCATCAAAGAGGATATCGACAACTTTGGTGCGATAGTGCAGTTGGCATTGTTTTTCTTTTAAGTAAGAGCTTATTTTTGTAATGAGGGTGCGAATTTTATTAGAGCCAAGATGAGGATCTTTGCGATAGGCCGTCTCGGGCGGGGCGCCAAAATCAACGAGTCGATTCATGACGTATTGAATATAGGGAGATTTGACCCTTGTCATGAGCTTTCCGTCACTATAAAGACCTGCACCTCCTTCGCCGTAGCAAACATTGGATTCTTCATCTAGCTTGCCGTAGCGCCAAAAGGCCGCAATTTTTTTCATGCGCTCAGAGGCCGGATCACCTCGTTCTAGTAAAATAGAGGGAATGCCATAGTCAGCAAAACGCAGGGCCGCAAAGAGTCCTGCTGGTCCCATCCCCGATAATGATGGGGGGAGAGGAAAGGGAGTAAGTTTTTTCTGCTTCTTCTTTTTCCTCTTTTATCGTTTGTTCATTTTTAAGTAGCTCTACCTTATAGACAAACTGAGGGACGCGTCCTTTGGGGGCGTGGCGTGCATCGAGTATTTTCGAAATAAGACGAAAATGAATGTTTTTCCCATATTTTTTTTGGAGGTAATCTTCCAGCGATTTATTGAAGGGAAGAGAGATTTCTAAAAGAGTTTGATCCATTTACTTTGCTCTTTGGCCATAGTTTTTATAATTTAAGTAAAAAACATTTTAACCTTTGGTGCAATGATGAAAATGACGAAAGTAAAATTATTAATTATTGGTCACGAGCTTCTGCAAGGAAAGACCATTGATACCAATACACAATTTGTGGCCCAAACTCTCTATACAAACCATTTTTCTTTAGAAGAGGTTATTATCCTAGGGGACAATAAAGAGCGTTTGGCCCAGGAGATTTCTTCTTTTTGGCATCCTGATAGTTCTTTTGATCTTCTTATTTTGACGGGAGGACTGGGTATAACCAAAGACGATCTCACTAAAGAGGCCATGAGCATGGCGCTGGGAAGAGAGCAGCAGTATTCAGCGGAGTCGGCAAAGGCAGCAAAGCAGAGTTATGAGAGAATTGGACGCGATTTTGATATCAAGGCAAAAGAGCATCCTTATTGCCGTGTGCCTGAAGGAATGAAGGTTTTTCAAAATAAAGGAGGGCTCGCGCCTTGCCCTTATCTGCAAGAAAAAAATAAAATGATAATGAGTTTTCCTGGAGTTCCGCGCGAATTAGAACTCACTTTTTTGCAAGAAGCACTTCCCGAGATTCAATCTTTTTTTGCGGAGGGTGGCCAGAAAATACAGCAAGATCAGCTTATTTTTAAAACGCGCTATCT
>CALDHR010000190.1 GCA_937898585.1 uncultured Oligoflexia bacterium | reverse complement strand
ATAACTGGTAAGGGCCACAGAATCAAGGTATTCAACTTTTACATCCTTGAAGGTAACTTCAACACCATAGGCGTGTTTAGTCCAAGCACCTCCTCCAATTGAAGGAAGACCATTTCCTAGAAAATTAAAAAGGTGTAATCGACCACCGGCCTGAGCGCGTATAGTAAAGCTTCGATTGGGGAGTGTGGAATTATCAATACGGTAGAGGTTTGTGCTAATACCATCAATTTGACGTGGAAAACAAGACTCTGGAGAAGAGACCACCATAAGCTGGTCAGGGCGGCCCCCAATGAGAGTTCCCGCCCCTGCATATTGAAGAGGCGTCTTATAGAGCATATAGCCATAATTAGTGATGGTGGAGGTAATATAGCTCATGGGATCTTCTGTCGTGCATCCTATAAAAGTTAGAGTAGATCCAAGGGCCACTGCAAAAAACAAGCGAATTTTCTTCTTGAGCTTTATCATGGGGTAATCCTCCTAACGGGAAATCTTAGCACGCTTGCCAGCTCTTTTTGTTTCAATATTGGAAGTTATTGAAAACAGGGAGGAGCTATCAATAAATTAACCATGATTAAAGGGTTATTGTTTATACTAAAGCGCCCAATCTTCCTTGCTATGGAGTTGATGAGATTCATTAAGGCCTAGATTTTTAAAGATGGTCTCAATGGTAGAGGCCTTATTGAGCGTGTAGAGATGAACTCCTGCTGTATCGCGATAAAGAAGCTCTCTAAGCTGTTCTGTGGCCCAATGGATTCCGACTTCTTCAAGCTGCTCAGGGGAATTTGTCCATTTAACGGCCTTCAAAAGGCGGGCAGGAATTTTGCATCCTTCGGCCAGCTCACACATTCTTTTGAGACCACTAAGTGTGGTGATGGGCATGAGGCCTGCAATGATGGGAACTTTAATGCCCATAAGATCGCAGCGTTCCTGGTATTCAAAAAAGTAATGATTGTCGAAAAAAAGCTGAGTGCAAATATAATCGGCCCCAGCATCAATTTTTTCTTTCAAATAATCCATTTCTTTAATGAAGTTTGGAGTCTCTGGATGCCCTTCGGGAAAGCCGGCCACTCCAATTGAGAGATGAGGAAAATTTTTTTTAATATAAGAGACAAGATCTTTCGCATAACGAGGACCTTGAGGATGAGGTGTAAAGCTCTTCTCTTTTTTAGGTGGATCGCCGCGTAAAACCATAATGTTCTGGATTCCCATTGTGCAGTAATGAGAAAGAATTTCATGGAGTTCTTCGAAGCTATGGCCAACACAAGTTAAATGAGGGACCACAGGGATGTTTTTATCTTTATGAAGTTTGGAGACTAAATCATGTGTTTGATGACGTGTTGTTCCTCCTGCTCCATAGGTGATACTGACATAATTGGGAGCATAACTCGCCAATTTATCAATGTTGAGGAGAAGATCATTGGTGGCCTCCTGTGTTTTGGGTGGAAAAAACTCAAAACTTAGAGATGGACGCTGACCTTGAAGAATTTTTTTTACCTGCATGTTTGTTTTACTTTTTTTAAAAGTAAGAGAATAATCTAAGATTAGGTTCACTTTTTTTTTTGCAGGAGTCAAATTCAATTTATGTTAAAAACTCTTTTTTTTTGTTTTTTATTTTTCTCCCTTAGTTGTAGCAGTGATAAACCCACAGAGACCATTTCAAAGGAGAATCTTTGGTATATGCTTTATGGCACAGGGATAAAGCCAGAAGTTGTTGCTGTCTCTAAAGATTATCCGGCCATTCCTTGTTCTCTTTATGGTGAAGGATGTAAGAAAGTCTATCGTATTCGCTTTAAGAGGCTTATTGCTTTTTTTGCAGAATATGAGAGTGAAGCACATGCATCTTTTGCTGCAAAGCACTTAAAAACGTATCACTATAAAAAACTGGGTTCTCGACCAAGTCGTCAATGAACCCGAGCTAGATTCTTTTATTACCAATCTTTTTGAACTAGAAAGTCTACGCCGTAAGACAAATAATTAATAGTCTTTGCGAAAAACTGCCTTATTGAATTAATTCACAATCTTCCTTTATTAGATTAAACAAAGAAGAATTTTAGAATAAAGGATTCTGTTTATGGTTGTCGAAAAAATGTTATCGAGGAAGTTTGCCTTTTTTTTTGGCCTCTTGATAATCTCTCTTTTTATCCCTTTTACTTGGAGTCAACTCTTTGATCCTTTGTTGGTGGCCGGGCAATTGAGCAAACAGACTTTTGTCAGCGAAATGAGCAATAGTTTCAAGCTCGGTCGTCTTGGTCTTGAAGGTTTCTTCCCTCTGCGCACTTTTTATGAATGGTATCATACAGGGCCTCTTCCTTGGGCCGAAGAATTTCCTCTTTATACTTTTCTTGTGGGAAAATTGGCCGCTTTATTTAACACCTCCGTGGTAATAACAGGGCGCCTTGTGGCCTTCTTTTTTTATTTTGTTTTTTTAGTGGGAACAAATGAGCTTATGAAGGCCCTTGATTTTACTCAGAAGATGAGACGAATTTGGTTTTTCTACTTTTCTACGGCCCCTGTTTTTTTTATTTATTCCATAGGGGTGATGTTGGAAATTCCCATGATGAGCATGATTGTCTGGGGGGCCGCTTCTTATTTACGCGAGGAGAGACTCAAGACTTTTCTCTTTTTTATGCTGGCCGCTTTATTTAAATATTATGCTCTTTTTTTTATGTTAGGCCTGTTTTTATATCGACGTCGATTTTTTTTTCTTCTGGGTTTTGCTGCTTTGCCATCTATCCTTTATGTTTTATTTTTTATTTTTATGAAGGTTCCCAATCCCGTTACTGAATACCAGCAGGTGGGAATTGATGGTCATTTTTCCACGACAAAACTGTTGTTTAGTTTGAAATTCTATTCGCGTCTCTTTACTTGGAATATTATTAAAAACCTTGGACCTCTTATGGGAGGACTGGGTCTAATTGTTTTTGTTTTGCGATTCATAAAAGTAAAAAAAACAAATGCCTCTTTTTTTTCTTTTCAGCTTGTCTCTTATCTTATTTTTGTTTTGATCTTTGCTCATGGTGTTTATATCCATGATTATTATTCTATTCAGTTTGCTCTCGTTTTTTCTCTTTTTATCGTGCATCGCTGTTCTTCTCTTCTCTCCTCTCATGTGCTTTTGATGGTAGCTGCTGTTTTGTTAAATTTTAAGATGAGCTATAGTGCTTTAAAAAAGCAAACCTACTTTTATGAGATAACCCAAGAAGTGAGAGGAATTGTGGGAGAGGGGAATTTTTCTCTTCTTGTGACAGGAGATGGCCCTTTAACCACCTCTCTTTTTCATTTAGAGACGCCAGGCAGAATTATTGTCCCTGGAGATTGGTCCATTTTAGAGAGGAAAGAGAAGGCCTTAGAAAGAATGAATTGGGTTTTGGCCATTTTTTATGGAGAAAAAAGAGAGTTGAATTTAGAGGGAAAGTTTCTTAAAGTTCTCACCCGCAAGACACAGACAGATGAAGGGAAAAAGCATAGCTTGGTCTATGAGCTCTATAAGAAAAAGGATGATGGTTATGGCCGGACACAGTAAGTGGAAAAATATTCAGCACCGCAAAGGGGCCCAAGACGCAAAAAAAGCAAAAATGTTTACCAAAGTGATTAAAGAAATTAGTGTGGCCGTTAAAGTGAGTGGTCCTGATGTCGAAAATAATCCGCGTTTGCGATCGGCCCTTATCGAAGCACGATCAGTAAATATGCCAAAAGATAATATTGAGCGCGCTATTAAAAAAGCATCAGAAAAAGATGCCGCTTCTTATGAAGAAATAAATTATGAGGCCTATGGGCCAGGAGGAGTGGCCGTCTTTATTGAATGTGCCACCGATAATCCTGTAAGAACTGTTTCAAATGTTCGCTCGTATTTTAACAAGCATGGTGGATCGCTTGGAAAAGAAGGATGCCTGCAATTTGTCTTTGATAGAAAAGGTGTCTTTCAACTTAAAAGTGAAGGCCTTGATGAAGATGAATTTACCCTTGAAATGATTGATGCGGGCGCAGAGGATGTTGAGTTTGAAGGAGAAAATATCTCTATCACCTCTAGTGTCGAGCAGTTTGGTCGCATTCAAAAAAAGCTTGGAGAAATGAATATTGAAACAGAGTCGGCCTCTTTGGAGAGAATTGCTCTCGATCAAAAAGAAGTAGATGTTGATACTTTTAAGTCTGTGATGAAACTTGTTGATAAACTAGAAGATGATGATGATGTTCAAAAAGTTTATCACAATATTTTATATAAAGAAGAGTTTGAAGAGCATCTTTAGTTTACTTGAAATAGCAAAGACCATGGAGGTGATGCCAGGGCCTTTGCTGTAATTATAAAATCTTAAAATGTCTTGAAAATTAAAAACTGTTGGTCTTGCACCAGTTGGCAAGTCCATTATTAGTTAGCCCATGAAAAACTGTTTCCATCGCACCATAGATTTTTGTTCCCATCGTCTTTGGAGCAACACTATAAACATAGTTAGGGTTAGTCGCATTTTCGACAACACTCAGACCATTTGGAAGAGAGTTTTTATGCGCAAGTTTTTCATTGAGAGAAATATCTCTCTTTGTATTAGGTGCCAAATTACATGATTTGCCCTTTAATGCCGTGTGAGTATTGAGAAGGTATGTAGCGTATGTAGGCTCAGCTAGATTGCGATCAAAGTTGGCAACAAAAAAATCTTGTTCCTGAAAACTTGATTCATCTCGCGAGGTTGTTCCTGTTCGCCCAAGAAAAGAAAGCCAAACTTTGTTCTTTGGAGTTGATTTAGAAAAATCTTTAGATTTCATACTAAAGATATCAAGGGTTCTCCCCTTAAAAAAGTCAACAGTGATAATAACAATATCTGAATCACATTTAAAAACTAATTTTCGCTCAATAGAATTTTTATCTGTTCCAGACTCATTGAGCCTTGTAATCTCATCTTTTTTGATAAGACGAAAAGATTTGTTTTCTAAGTCACGTCTTGCTTCTCTTCTGCTTTTGACAAAACCAAAAAGACCTCCTTGAGCATCAGTGTCGCCAATAACTCGTCTCATTGATCCATCAGCATAACCAAGACCTTTTTTTCCTAGCCATTTAATTCCATCCACAGCATCTTTTGTTTTACCGAAAGAATAGCTTGCGGCATCTTTTGTTTTGCCGAAAGAATAGCTTGCGGCATCTTTTGTTTTACCGAAAGAATAGCTTGCGGCATCTCTTGTTTTGCCGAAAGAATAGCTTGCGGCATCTTTTGTTTTACCGAAAGAATAGCT
>CALDHR010000189.1 GCA_937898585.1 uncultured Oligoflexia bacterium | reverse complement strand
TTAATTCAAAGGGTAAGTCTGTGGTGACAAGATGATTTGATTCATAGCAAGATCCATTGTCTAATTCAATTTGGTAAAAGAGAGGATCGTGTTTTGATTGCTCAAGAGAGATGACACTTACTTGTTCATCGTAATTTTTTTTTACCGCCTGGACTTTTTCATGAGTAGAGAGAGAAAGAGAAAAACTTGGTTGTTGAAAATAATCTTCAAAGGAAAAGAGTTTCTGAGGTTTTACTCGTCCTCCAAAGTGATGCATCTTTTGATCTTTATAAAAAAGCGTCTCTTGATTTGTAAGTTGAATGTCTTGCTCTTGATCTTGCTCTCGTTGATTGAGTTTCTTTAAGCATTCAACTGTATTGAGACGAGTCTCTTCTCCTCGCCAGAAGAGTGAACTTTGATAAACAATCTCTTCTCCAGAGAGAACATGTTGGCGCTTAGGGCGTTGAAGCAAGAGTTGGCCTTCTTCATGGTTTTCATTGAGGAGAAGAAAAGGTGTTTCATCAGATCCAAAAAAAAGGCGCTCCTCTCTAATGGCCGTTGCTCTTTCTATGGGTTTTTTTCTCAACTGGGCCAGTGAGTCCATTACTATGCTCAAAAAGACCTCCTAAATCATCTAATGGCCAAGATATCCCCGGCACGTATCATTCTTCCACCGAGAATGTCGTAATTTGTTTTTATTAAAGTATCAAGGGAGACACCATTTTTTTTAGCAACATCCCAGAGAGTGTCGCCTCGTTTAACAGTGTAGAACTCTTTGGGGTTATTAATTTTTTCTCCGCGATTTTTGGCCAAGACCAATCGTTCTTGATAGCGGCGTCTATTTTTGCGAGGAGCAGATTTTTTTTCAAAGAGGTCACTGTACATGGAGCTTTTTAAGCTTTGTCCTTGGCGAAAAGGAAGAACAACATGCTCTCCTTTTTTGAGGGAGGAGTGGCGAGGGAGTGAAGGATTAAGATCTGTGAGGATGGTAAGGGGGAGATGATAGATATTGCCCACATCTTTAAGAGAGATTCGTTGAGGTGTTGTATAAAACTGGTAATCTTGGGCCACTACTTTTTGCGGTGTTTTTTCACAGCATGTATTCCAAGCGACTTTAAGTCCTACGTTGACGCGAAGAGAGTATTTTTGTCCAGGAGGAGTCATCCAGCGAAGAAGTTCGGGGTTGAGTTTAAAAAGCTCTTTGACGTCAATTTTGAGTTCTTTGGCCACGAGATAGAGATCAGTAAGGGGGGCAACTTCAATTTCTTCAAAGTCGAGAGGAGCATGAAAATCAATTTCGCCCATGTTAAAAGATTTTAAATTTTTCCCAATAATAGCAAGGGCCATAATTTTAGGGACATAGTTTTTTGTTTCGTTTTTAATCATTTTATATTCACTGAGTTTCCAAAAACTATGGGTGCCGTATTTTCGAATGGCGCGCCCAATTTTTCCTTCCCCGGCATTGTAACCTGCGGCCGCTAATTCCCATGAACCAAAAATTTCATAGAGTCTTTTGAGGTAGCTGGCAGCGGCCATAGTGGATTTGATAGGATCCCGTCTTTCATCGACATACCAGTTAATTTTGAGGTGAAACTTTTTTCCTGTTGAACTGATGAACTGCCAAGGGCCTACGGCGGAGGCCTTTGATTTAGCATGATTAGAAAAACCGGACTCGGCCATGGCCAAAAAAATAAAGTCGCGCGGAAGACCGTGGCGCACAAGAATTTCTCCCATAACATCGGCGTAGCGTCCGGCCCGTTCAGCATAGCGGATAAAGTAATTTTTGCCTTTGTTGAGAAAAAAACTAATCCATTTTTGAACTTCAGCATTGTAGATAACAGGGATATCAAAAAAATTATTTTCTAGTTTTAAGTGTTCGGCACCGTAGAGAAAATAGACGTCTTTTTTTAAGAGTTCTGAGGGGCGGTAGTTTGTTGTTCCTAGAGAGGTGGCCTTAAGAGAGTGAAGCTGAATAGACAGAGAGGTGAAGAGGGCGAAGAGAGGGAATATGGAAGAAAAGAGTTTGTTCATTTTTTATCCGTTGCAAAAGAGAATATTTCCGTCTTGTTGCTAAATGCGCTGAGCGTTATTATTGCTTATGCGTTTTATTTTAACTGTTTTGGTTTATTCTCTCTTAAATGTTGTCTTTTGCAAGGCCCAAACGTTGGATTCTCTGCAAGACTTTACTATTGGTAATGCTTTTAATAATGAGCTTAAGGAGAAAAGTGAAGTTCTTTTGTTTGACAAGAAAAGCAATATTACTCTCTACTTTCTTCCTATCCGTACGAAATCCTTTCATCTGAATGTCACTTATCAGCTGCAGGGCGACATTTTACTCGATTTTTTTGTCTCTTTTCCTAGCTATCTTCTTCATGATGAGGTTTTTACTTCTCTTTGGGGTCGTTATGGAAAGCAAGATGAGTATCTTCTGAATGATGCGACTGCCGTGTACCGCTGGCATAAAAAAGCAAATGAAAACATGGTTTACGTTGCTTCTTGTAGCATCACTTGTTTTCCTGTGTATTGGACGGTTTTTGATAGCAATCGCTTTGATGCAAAAAGCAAAGAAAAACCCATCTTTCAACAACTCTTAGAAGAAGAACAATCTCTTTTAAAGTAAATCGGTGCCAGGAGTAAAATGGTAGCAATAGGGTGTCATTTGCTGCGCTGTTGCTACCATTTAGTTGCTGGCACCGAATCTCTTTGCTTTTGGTAGGCGATCCTTTTTTTTCTTGGTATAGAAAAAGATTACACACAATACTGATGAAAGAAAAAAAGGGGCGCTAGTGAAAAAGTGGGTATATCTCTTTAATACAGAAGTAACAGAAGGCTCTAAACAAGACCGCAACCTCCTCGGCGGAAAAGGCGCCAACCTCGCCGAAATGGCCATCCTCGGCCTTAACGTCCCCTCCGGTCTCACCATCTCCACTGAGGCCTGCATTGAATTTTATAACTATAACAAAGAACTTCCCGCTGATATCTGGCAACAAACCCTTGAAGGTGTCAAAAAAATAGAAGGCCACACTCAAAAAACTTTTGGTGGCACCACCTCCCCCCTCCTCTTCTCCGTTCGCAGTGGCGCCCGCGTCTCTATGCCCGGAATGATGGATACCGTCCTCAACCTCGGCCTCAACGACGAAACCGTTAAGGCCCTGGCCATTGAGAGCGGAGATGAGCGTTTCGCCTACGACTCCTATCGCCGTTTTATTCAGATGTATTCAAACGTCGTCCTCGGCATGAAAGGTCATCTCTTAGAATCTCTCCTCGAAGACCTCAAAGAGGCCCGAAGCCTGCAAGATGACACAGCGCTCTCATCTGCCGACCTCCAAGAACTCGTAGGTATCTACAAAGAAACCATCCTCCAAGAACTAGGACACACCTTCCCCCAAGATCCTTACAAACAGCTAGAAAATGCCGTTAAGGCCGTCTTTAATTCTTGGAATAATAGTCGCGCCATCAAATATCGCGAAATGAATCACTTTCGTCACGACTGGGGAACGGCCGTCAATATTCAGATGATGGTCTTTGGAAACCTTGGTTCTGATTGTGCCACCGGTGTTGCCTTTACCCGCGATCCTTCCACTGGCGACAAGCGCTTCTTTGGCGAATACCTCGTCAATGCTCAAGGCGAAGATGTGGTGGCCGGAATACGAACGCCTAACCCCATTAATTCTCTTTCTAAAAATGAATCTAATAAAAACCTCAAGACCCTCGAAGAGGTGATGCCTCGCGTGTATAAAGAACTCTGTACTGTTTACCAAAAACTCGAACATCACTACCGCGATATGCAAGATATTGAATTTACCATTGAGCGCGGAAAGCTCTACTTGCTTCAAACACGAAACGGCAAGCGAACAACGAAAGCGGCCCTTAAAATTGCTTTGGCCATGCACAAAGAAAATCTTATCACGAAAGAAGAGGCCGTTTTGCGCATTGATCCTGAAGAGCTTAATCAACTCCTTCATCCTCAATTTGATCCCAAGAGCAGTAAAACTCTTCTCGGTACGGCCCTTCCTGCTTCTCCCGGAGCGGCCGTTGGGCGAATGGCCTTAACGTCTGCCGAAGCACAAAAAATGTCCAGTGAAGGGAGTAAAGTGATCTTGGTTCGCCAAGAGACTTGTCCTGACGATATTCATGGCATGGCCGCCTCTCAGGGAATTCTAACAGCGCGCGGGGGAATGACGTCACACGCTGCCGTTGTGGCGCGCGGAATGGGAAAACCTTGCGTCGCTGGGCTCTCTGGTCTTTTTATTGAAATGAGTACAAAGACAGTTCGCTTTGGAAGCAGTACTTTTAAAGAAGGCGATTTTATTTCCCTTGATGGTGCCCTTGGCCATATCTATGAGGGAGAAGTTTCTCTTATGGAGGCCAGTTTAAATGAGGATTTTACCACTTTTATGAAAATGGTGGATGAGATTCGGACGGTGAAAGTTCGCACCAATGCCGACAATGAAGTGGATGCTAAAATGGCCCTGCGCTTTGGCGCCGAGGGAATTGGTCTTTGTCGAACGGAACATATGTTTTTTGATCCTGAACGCGTTCTTGCTGTGCGCGAGATGATTTTTGCTCATCATCAAGAGGGGCGTCGTCAGGCCCTTGCTAAGATTCTTCCTTTTCAGCAAAGTGACTTTCAGCAGCTTTTCTCTGTGATGGAGGGGCTGCCTGTGAACATTCGCCTCCTTGATCCTCCTCTTCACGAATTTTTGCCTTATTCTCTTCAGGAGAAAGAAGAGCTTGCCAGCTATCTCAAAATTGATTTGGGCGCCGTTGAAGAGAGAATCAAATCTCTTCACGAGTTCAATCCCATGTAGGTCATCGAGGTTGCCGACTTGGTCTTACTTATCCTGAAATTTATGAAGTTC
>CALDHR010000188.1 GCA_937898585.1 uncultured Oligoflexia bacterium | reverse complement strand
CATCTGTTCCCTTTAAAAAGAGATGATAATACTTAAGGGCCTCATCAGGTGCGCGCGTGGCAAAATTGAACTCAGCATAATCATAATCTGTGGCAAAAGATTTTCGTGGCATGGAGGGGAAGAGTTGACGCTCTGCAGGGTCAAGATAGTGACAGCTTAGACAAATAGAAGTTAGGGATAAAAACATTTCACGAGAAAATTCTCTTTTGGGCGAATTATAAGTAGCAATTAAATTGTCGAGGTGTTCTTCCATCACCTTACTAGAGAGTTTAAAGGGGGCAGGGTAAGACTCAAGGGAGCTTTCAACATGGTGAAAATTTTGTTTGATGAGAAGAAGGTTTTTATTCACCAACTTACTATTTTTTTCACGGCGAAACTGCGCTTCATCAAAAAAAACTTCAACGAGTTGCCTGAAGGCCACACCGATAGAACTCATGGCCGAGTTAATATCTTTTCCACTCTCGTCTCCCTCGCCTTGAACTTCATTTGAAGTACAGCCAGAGAAGAGGGATAAAAAGAGAGAGAGAAATGCTGTAATAAAGAAAAATTTCAAATTATGCCTCGATGTGTCGTACTGTATACTTAATAAGGTGGCCTCTTTTCAGTATAGAAGGATATGTTTTCTTCATAAAGTTTTTTCTGCACCTCCTGGTCAAATTTAAATTGGCCAGAAAAAAGTCGGATATGTTCGAAGCCGTGTGTTTTGAGCCGACTGACATTGTCGAGGGCCAGTACAAGAGGGTCTTGTCCATCTTTGTCGCGAAAATTAAAATCGAGATAAAGGGGAGTTTTAAGAGGAAAAATCGAGATATCTGAAGCAAAAAACTCTTCAATGGAATAGAAGGAATTGACGCCAATATTTTGTCGCTTCGCATAGAGATGCCACAGTTTATGAACGAGCACCTCATCATCAATGAGAATATACTCCTTTTCAGGAGGGGGGTAGTCAAATAAAAGGGCCAATTTTCCTCAAAAAGAAACGAACAGGTTTTTTTGTTAATCTTTTAAGTCCTACGGGATGATAATATCGCAGAGCGTCTTGGTAAGTGACTTTGTTGGCCATCACAAGATCGTCGATGATTTCTTGATGAAGTTGTTCTCCTAGCGCCACCGACTCAAGGGAGATGCCAATTTCACTATTTCCATAAAGAGACGAAGAGTCGAGATTGTAAGATCCGATAAAAATATTTTTGCTATCGACAACCATCATTTTGGCATGAAGAAGCCCAAATTTTTGATGATTATTTTGTGGATTAATCCCCGTCCATTCATAAATGGAAATATTGGCCTCCAGCATTCTTTTATATTTTAGGCGAGAAATCATAGTCACTGGTTTTAAATCATTTGTTTTAAGAGAGTTAGATAAGAGAGTAACATTAACTCCTCGATGAGCTGCCCGCATAAGGGCCGCTTCAATATTTTTAGGCGGCATTAAATAGGCATTAGCGATGACAACTGATGTTTTAGCATTATCAATGAGACGAACATACTCTTCTTCAATGTAAGTTTCTTTAATTTTAGGGCGGTGATGAATAATTTTGGCCTTCGTAATTTCACTGGTCTGAGGGCCTGTAAAAGAGCGATCTTGAATAGTAGCAAGAAGTTTATCGGCGGTGTTTTGAGTAAAAATAGCATCTTCTTCTAGTTCACCTTTTTCGCGGTATTCTTTTTTGTTGGCGTGATAAAATTCTTCAAATTCGGCCGTTCCCGGTTTGTGGGGGTTAAAGCAAGCAAGGTGTTCAGAGGGATAATTTTTTTCAAAAAAAGCAATGTTCGCTAGAGAAATTAAAGAGAGATCTTCAATCGTTTTTTTATCATTGAAAAGAATATCTTGATCGCGCCAGTGACTTTCTCCCTCTGGTGTGAGGCGAAAATAATTGCTGGTGATATTCATTCCCCCCAAAATGGCATAATCATTATCAACGAGCCAAATTTTTTCGTGAACGCGTCCTTTGAGAGGATCAATTCTGCGCGTTTCAATACTTTTGGCCAGCTGGCGAAGAGTAAAGCGCGTGAGGTTGCAATTGTAACCGTGAACCATAATCCCCGCACTCATCATATTGTGAAAGAGGCGAGGCGTATCAAAGCGATTTTTTAATCCATCGGCAAAGTTTGTAAAGTTGGCCACGGGATCGCTAATGACAGTAATATCAATATGTTCTTCACGTCTCTTATTGATAATAAGCTCGCCAAGGGCCCTTCCCGCTTCATCGGCCATAAAGTTGAGACCTTGAATAAAAAGAGATTTCTTGGCCTCTAAAATACTGTGAGCGCGCATTTGAAAAGACTCTTGACCACTCAGAAGAGATCCCGTCATTTCACCTTGAAACTGGGAAGAGTGTTCCGGATAAAGAGAAAAAAGAGGCGTCTCTTCTGCTTGCACGGGATTCTCTTCGTGGCCACTTTGCTGTCCTTCGCAAATTCTAATATCTTCTTTGAGTTTGCGGCGGAATTTTTCGGCCTTTTTTTCAGACGTAAAAAAGATGGCCCCACGCTGCCTTCCCTGAAATATTTCAAGGGCCCATGGAGAATTATTATACTGAATAGTTCGATAGCTCATTTCTTTTGTTAAATCATAGAATCCTTGGGAAATAGTATCCTTCCCATCAATCATAGAATAGTGGCCTAGCGTACAATATTCAACAATGGCGATGGATTCATAGCTTCGTTTTTGGTAGTGAAATTTTTTATCGTATTGTGGGTATGAAGAAGCAAAAAGTTGGCCAACAAAAAGAAAAGAAATTAAAGCAATTTTGGTCTTCGCCATAGAAACACCCCTAAGAGAATAAGTGAAAACACTCCAGATGTAAGAGCGTAATGTCCAAGAAGCAAGGGGATATTGGAAGTTATTTCAGATCCGGTAAAATTTTGAACAGAGAGTTCGTTGATTTCACCAATGCGCGGAGCAATGTAGTGAACGGCAAAAAAAACAGCATCCCATTTTTCTTGAAAGAATTGCATAATTCCACTCCACTGGTAGTTGTTGGCGTAGTTATTGCAAACCCACTGACGGCCAACGTAATCATCATGGCAAAGAGGCGCGGCATGAGAAGCGAGTTAAAAGTTGCTAGGAGCAATAAAAAAAGAGTCCCAAGGGATGTATAAAAGTAAGAGTGAAGAATTTTACTTAAAATATCGCTGATTCCACTTTCAATGCCAAAAACAAAAAGGGCCATCGTAATAGAAAAAAGATAATAGCCCATGATAATAAGCCAGCTCCCTATCACTCTTGCAAAAAGGTAATGAATACTCTTAATGGGTAAAGAGAGAAGAATAGAGGCAACCGAGCTATCAAAATCACTTCTCACAGCATTGACGCCAATAATAACGCTGAGGAGTCCGCTCCAAAGAGAAATTACGGTATAGAAAATACTCATTTTTCGCGCCGCTAAAGAGAGTTCCATGGTTTCGGCACCAAGAGGATTGGAGAAAAAATTTAAGGCGGCATTGACGAGAAAAAGAACAAGGAGGGTAAGGGCGAAAATAAAAAGAAGGCTTCTATTGCGATACTCTTTTTCAATTGTATTCATGGTGAGAAGAAACATTTTTTTAAGGGCCGATGTATGAAAGTGATGTGTTTTACTACTGCTCATTTGTTAATCCTTTTGTCGGGGCACCAACTAATTGACAAAAATAATCTTCGAGATTTTTTCCTTCGCTCTTCAGTTCAGCAATCTTTTTTTGCACGAGGATAGAGCCTTTATTGATAATGGCCACTTCGTCACAAATTTGTTCCATATCGCTGAGAAGATGTGAGTTGATGAGAAAGGTTTTTCCATCTTTGTTAAACTGGCGGACGATATCTTTAATATCTCGCATGGCCATGGGATCAAGTCCGTTAAAAGGCTCATCGAGGACAAAAAAATCACCTTCGGCAAAGTGAAGGGTAGCGAGACCTACTTTTTGTAGTTGTCCTTTTGAGAGAGATTTTATTTTTTGTTGTTTTAAATCGCCAATTCCCATTTTATTGAGAATCGCGTCAATCTCCTCATTGAAGAGAGACTTTTGCCAGCCATTGATTTGGGCGAAAAAAAGAAGCGTTTTTTCCACTGTGTAGTAAGGATAGAAGGTAAAGCGATCGGGAACGAAGGCCACGGATTTTCGCGCATCGGAGTTGGAGTGGGGGATGCCGTTGATGGTGATGCTTCCTTTGTCGAAGGGGATGAGTCCCAGCATACAGCGCACAAAGGTGGTTTTTCCCACACCGTTTGGGCCTAGGAGTCCAAAGATAGAACCTTTAGGGATTTTTAGATCAATTTTTCTCAAAACTTTTTTAAAGGTAAAATTCTTTTCAAGGCCTTTGACATCAACTAGAGTGCTCATGAATGTTTATCCTCACTTTTCATTTCAAGGGGAAATAGTCGTGCAAAGCGATTCTTGGGCCACCGCTTCTTGGGGAAATCCCCTTCATCATACACCACTTAGTGAAAAGTTAAAGATTCAAAAAAACAGTTTTTTTCGTTTTAAGAGGTGGCTGTTTTTGTTTGTG
>CALDHR010000187.1 GCA_937898585.1 uncultured Oligoflexia bacterium | reverse complement strand
AGAAATCTCCTTCCAGCTAATTTCTTTTGTTTTTGCGGGACTTGCTTAAAGCGATACTGGTAAATTTCTTCGTAATTCATCTTTTCATTTTTCCATGGTGGACAAGGTTAAAAAAATTGAAATAAAATCAATCAAATACGTTTTTATCTAAAAGGTCAATTATAACCATGAAAATATTGATTACAGGAGGAGCAGGCTTTGTTGGAAGTTATCTGGCAACTTGTCTTCAGCAAGATTATCCAGAGGCAAAAATTTTTGCTTTTGATAATCTTCACCGACGTGGATCTGAAATTAACCTTTCTCTCTTAAAAGAAAAAAAAATTACTTTTTTGCATGGCGATATTCGCATCAAAGAAGATTTGCTAGATTTAGAAGAAGGTCCTTTTGATCTTCTCATTGAAGCATCCGCTGAGCCCAGTGTGCTGGCCGGTGTTCAAGGAAGTCCCCATTACTGCTTACAGACAAATTTAATGGGAACTATTAACTGCTTAGAATTAATGAGAAAGCATCAAGGGCGAGTGATTTTTCTCTCTACGTCGCGCGTTTATTCTATTAACTCTCTGCGAGAGATTCCTCTCAAAGAAACAAAAACGCGCCTGACTTTTAATGATGAGAAGGCCACCTCCTTGATGGGCATTGGCCGCGAGGGCATTACGGAGAAATTTTCAGTAGAGGATCATCGCTCTCTCTATGGAACCAGCAAATTCTGTTCTGAAAAAATCATTGAAGAATATGTTCATCAATATAACCTCAAGGCCATTATCAATCGCTTAGGCGTTATTGCAGGCCCTGGTCAGTGGGGAAAAAGCGATCAAGGTGTCTTCACCTTTTGGATGGTCCGCCATTTTTTTGGAGGAAATCTTTCTTACAATGGTTTTGGCGGAAAAGGTCTTCAAGTAAGAGATCTGCTTCATCCCAAAGATCTCTATGAACTCATAAAACTTCAGATAGACCATCTTTTTTCACTAAATGATAATTCTTCTCATGTAGGTCTTTATAATGCAGGGGGAGGAGAATCATGTAGCACTTCACTTTTGGAATTAACCGGCATATGCCAAGAGATAACCCAAAAAAAACTCTCAATTACTTCAAAACCTGAAACAAACATTGTGGATATCCCGTATTACATCACAGATAATACGAAAGTAAAAAATGCTTATCCCTCTTGGAAGGTTCGCTACGATGTTCCAGAGTTAATGAAAGAAATTCATCACTGGATCAGTAGTAATAGCGAGAAAGTAAGGCCGATTTTTTATTAACAAGAAAGGGGATTAAAATGAAAGTGGCCATCATAACAGGATCAGCGGGGCTTATTGGAAGTGAGGCCGTCAGTTTTCTCCAAGCCAAAGGCTTTAAGGTGGTGGGGTTAGATAATGATTTAAGGAGTTATTTTTTTGGTGCAGAAGGATCCACAAACTGGAAAAAGGTGGAGCTTGAGGAAAAGCTCAAAAATTATCACCATCACAGCATTGATATTCGATCAGAAGAAAGTATTAATGAGATTTTTCAAAAGTACGGAGAAGATATTGAAGTTGTGATTCACACAGCAGCGCAACCTTCTCATGACTGGGCGGCCAAGGAACCTCTTCTCGATTTTCATGTTAATGCCACAGGAACACTTCATCTTCTTGAAGCGACTCGAAAATTTGCTCCTAAAAGTTCCTTTATTTTTACCAGCACCAATAAAGTTTACGGTGACCGACCAAACTTGCTTCCTCTTCAAGAAGGAGATAAGCGCTTTGAGCTTGCCAAGGATCATCATTTTTTTAATTACGGCATCGATGAGTCTATGAGCATTGATCAAAGTAAGCACAGTCTTTTTGGCGTTTCAAAGGCCTCGGCCGATCTTATGGTTCAAGAATATGGTCGCTATTTTGGCCTTAAAACGGCCATCTTTCGAGGAGGATGCTTAACAGGTCCCGCCCACTCGGGCGCTGAATTACACGGTTTTTTGGCCTATTTAGTACGATGTGCTCTTACTGGCCGGCCTTACACTATTTTTGGCTATCGCGGCAAACAAGTGCGCGACAACATTCACAGTAATGATCTTGTTTCGGCCTTTTATGAGTTTTATGAAAATCCCAAGAGTGCGGCCGTCTACAATATTGGGGGAGGTCGTTTTTCCAATTGCTCAATTTTGGAGGCCATCGAAATTATTGATCATCTTGCAGGAAAAAAAGTTAATTTTACTTTGAGTGATCAAGAGCGCAGTGGGGATCACATTTGGTGGGTTTCAGATACGAGAAAGTTTCAGCGCGATTATCCCAATTGGAAACAGGTCTACGATATTAAAACTATCTTAAATGAGATTATTCTCTCTACGGAAGAGCGTCTTAAAAAAGAGAGTACAAAAGTAAAATCTAATTTAAGGATGAATTTATGATGCTTTCGCTAGTGATTCCGGCACACAATGAAGAGGGATCTATTGAAGAGACGGTGCTTTCTTTTTACCGCAAACTTAAAAGTGAGCAGATTCCTCATGAGATTGTTGTGGTCAATGATAACAGTAGCGATAAGACAGTCTCTCTTTTAGAAAAACTGATGTTGCAAATTCCCAGCTTGCGTCTTGTTCACAACCGTCCACCAAACGGTTTTGGTCATGCTGTTCGCTGCGGTCTTCGAGAGGTTAAAGGAGATTGCATCAGCATTGTCATGGCCGATCTCTCTGATTCACCGGAGGATCTTGTTTCTTTTTATCGCGAGATGCAAAAGGGGTATGACTGTGTCTTTGGCTCGCGTTTTATGAAGCAGTCAAAGGTGGTGGACTATCCGGCCCACAAGCTTTTTCTCAATCGCCTAGTAAATACCATGATTCGCTTGCTCTTTCAGATTCAGTACAATGATGTCACCAACGCTTTTAAAATGTATCGACGCCACGTTATTGAAAATCTAAATCCTCTTTTAAGTCATCACTTTAATTTAACAGTAGAGCTTCCTTTAAAGGCCATTATTCGCGGCTACAATTACAAAGTTGTGCCTAATGATTGGTATAACCGCAAAAGTGGTGTCTCTAAGCTGAAAATTAAAGAAATGGGAAGCCGTTATCTTTTTATTATTCTTTATTGCTTGTTGGAGAAATGGCTTTCGCGCGGCGATTATTTACCTTCTAAAAAAGAAAATCAATCAGTGCCTAGTATTCCTTTTCTTCGTCAGGAGAATCTCACTGAGCAGGAGAATCGTCAAAATACTCATTCTCGTTAAGAGGAGGGCACTTCTGCTTTTCTTTCTTTTTTTTAGAGGCCTTAGGTTTTTGAAGGGGATCGATGAGTAGTTTTTCTACCTGGGAGTCTGTTAGATAAGAGCGAGGAGCTCTTCGCCTTTTCTTACTATCTTGTTTTTTGCAAAGTTGTCCTGTCTCATTTAAAAATGTTATTTTTTCACAAAACTGCTTAGGAGTCGTAATATCCTCGGGCATTTTTTTTTGAAGGCGAGAGCTAATAATATTTTTTAGCTCTTTTTTTTTCTTTTTTCTTTTGTTTAAAATGGGAATAAATCTTCTCCAAGAGGTAAATTGATAATCTTCTTCATAGCATGATTGCAGCATACTCTCTGTTCGTGGTGTTTTAGAAAAAGCTGTTTTAATAAAATCAAGAGTAATCATTTTTTGAACAAAGTTTTTTCTTTGAGGAGCGTAGTGATAGCAGCTCTTTTCACCATGAACAAGGTAAGGAGTTTTAATAATGATTGCTCTAAGATTAACGAACGAAAAAGTAAAAAAAAAGAGAATTGAAATTAATGTCTTATTGATCATTTCGATCTTCCTCTTTTTGTAAATAAAGTAAATGGTGAAGAGTAATACGATGGTTCTCTAGCTTTTCTAAGTTCATTAAAATATCTTGCATGCTTTCTTTGTCTCCTTGAGGAAGACATTGCGCAAATAAGATTTCTTGCCTTTGGAGTTCGTCAGGGTCTGTTGTCTTGTTTATATTTTTTCTAAGCTCTTCAACTTTTTCAAAAATATCAACATCTTTATCTATGATACCTTTACATTTTTTCTCTTGTATCTTTTTAAAAAAAGAAGAAAATTTTTTTTCTTTTTCTATTTGAAGAAGACGATATTCTGAAAGCTTCAAAATTTGTTGGATGTTTACAATAAGAACAATGGTTTCTTGAATTTCATCTTCAAGATTCTTTGGCATGTAATAATCTCTAAGTTTAAGTTCTCCGCGATTAATAGAAAAAAAAATATTTTCT
>CALDHR010000186.1 GCA_937898585.1 uncultured Oligoflexia bacterium | reverse complement strand
TTTTATTATTAAGGCCCGAATTGATCATGGGATAAGTTCTCTGCCCATTATAGAAAGTGATTTTCAGGCCCTTGGTAAACTTCCCGACTATCACCGAGATCCTTTTGATCGAATGATTATTTGTCAGTCCATAGAAAACTCTCTTCCCATCGTGACAAGTGATTCTCTCATTAAGCAATATCCCGTTAAATCTTTTTCATAGAAAAATTTCAAAGAAGCGAGGCTAGCTTTTTGTCTTTTTTTGGGCCATAGTGCGGCAATTTTTTAACTCTAAAAAAAAGGCCACCATCAGCATGAGCTCTTTAAGAAAAGTCCCCCAACTCTCTTTTAAATCAATGACCAGCGGCACGGCCCAAGATCGTCAAAATTTTATCGATAATTTTTATCGCGGTCTTAAAGAATACGGCTTTGTGGTAATTAAAGATCATCCTCTTTCGCAACCTCTTATTGATAAGGCCTACGCCTATTCGCGAAAGCTCTTTGCTCTTTCTCCTGAAGAGAAAAAACAATACGACGGCAGTGAATTTGGTGGACAGCGCGGACTGACGGCCTTTGGAACAGAACACGCTAAAGATTCAACGGCGCCAGACCTCAAAGAATTTTATCACGTGGGCCGCGAGAATTTTCGTCCAACGGCCAGTGCTGAAATAGAAAAAAAACAGCAGCTTTGCCGCAATATCTGGCCTGAAGAAAAAGGCGAGATGATAGGATTTAAAGAAACATTTTTGCAAATCTATGATGCTCTTGAAGAGATGGGCGTCACTCTCTTTCGCACGATTGCTCTGGCCCTTGGCGAAAAACCCGATGCCTTTGAATCCATGGTAGATAATGGCGATTCTATTTTGCGCCTTATTCACTATCCTCCTATTAAAGGGGACTTTCCTGAAGGTTCTGTTCGTTCGGCCGCTCATACAGATATTAATTTAATGACTATTTTAATGGGAGCAACTAGCGAGGGACTTGAACTTCTCGATCGCGATGGAAAATGGCTTCCCGTTGAGGCCGGTCATTCTGATTTAGTGGTGGATTCAGGAGATACTCTTTCGCGTTTAAGCAACGAAGTTATTCCTTCTACTGTTCATCGCGTAGTAAATCCCAAAGACCCAACTCAAGAGCGCTATTCTATGCCGTTCTTTTTTCATGCCAATAAATCGGCCGTTTTAAAATGCCTCGATTCTTGTCGGGGAGAAAAAGAGCTTTATCCCGAAATAACAGCAGGTGATTTTGTTCTTCAACGCCTCAAAGACATCGGACTTTATTAGTGAAATTTTTAATCTCACTTTTGATGGTTTTTTCTTTTTCTCTTTACGCTTTTAAAAAAGGTGAAAATGTTTGGGTTCACTGGGGCGATGCTTATAGAGGTGTCGGTGAATACATCGTTATCTCTGATACTAAGGAAAAACTTAAAGTTAAACCCAAATACCCTCTTAAAAGTCTTTATAAAACCCTCACGCTAGAAGGAGATGGGCGCCATTATGTTTATCCCATAAAAAAAGCGCCCCTTGAAAAAGTTCGTTTTCATTCAAGCCTTATCTATCCTCAAGGACAAGAAATAAGAGGTGAGGAAATTAAAAAGGGAGTTGTGAAATCTTGGCGTTCTCCTGTGGTGATGGAAGTTTATGTGGAAAGTGAAAAGCGTTCTTATTTTGTAGATGTCAGTGGAGTCGAGAAAGTAGAAGAAAAAAAACCATATGTAACAATTAATGAGTACACGGCAGGTGAGGGTGTTCAGCGAATGAGTATGCTCCAAGAAGATTATGAACGCATTTTTGGAAGTACTGATAGTTGCCAGAAAAAACGAGGATCATTTTCGCGTATTCGTGATTTTTTGACTGATCTCATTGATGCGTTTATTTAATTTTTTTCTTTTTTTACTTCTTGCTTCCTTTCAATTCTATGCCGCAGATGGGGATAGAGACCGCGATCCTTTTTTACAAAAATCTGAAAAGAAAGTTCTCTCTTATCTTAAAAAGCACTCTCAAGAGGATGATTTGTTGGGAAGGCTCACTCTTAATTCTAATTATTATGGTGAAAGTGATATCCTCACTTATCTTATTTTTCATCCGCGCTTTTCAGATGAATACAGGACGAAATTAAAAAAAGAGTTAAGCAAGATTTTTAAGTTGAAAAGAGATATTCGCAGCATCTCCTTCGAATTCGAAGAAGAAAAATCGCCAGGAAGAATCTTTTTGGATTTTTTACGCTTAAGTGAAAAACTAAAAAAGAAGAAGAAATTAGAACTTTTAGAAGAAATTAAAAAAAAGAAATACCCCCATCACATTCAGAAGATTTTTGCCGCTGAGCTTGGTTTGGAAAATAAAATTCAACTTGAGGAGGAGTATCTTCGCAAGGAAGAAAAGCAACTCGTCTATGAAGCAGCGCTTAAGAAACATTGCAAGAGAAAGAAGGAAAAGAGAAAAAAAGATAACGATGTTTTTTGTTCTCTTGGAGAAGAAATCCCTCCCCCTTGTTCTTACCCTTATCGAGAGATTCATTTCGTTTGCCATCATCCTGCTTGCCATAGACAGCTCCTGGATGATTTAAAGGCCAATAGTGGAGATTGTTCTCTCGACTCTTCTTCTTGCTCGCCTCTAAGAGAGCATGACCTTAAGCAACTAGGTGCCACGGTTGAAGAGATGCGAGATATTTTATACTTACAAAGTGCTGTACGAGTAAAAACAGAGAAAGGTTTTTACGTGTGCCCTAAGTGCGAAATTTTTGTTCACTATGCACAAAAAAAACAAAAACCCATGAAGGCAAAATGCAACAGAGAAGAGTGTGGATTTGAAGGCTGCTTTCTTTGCCCCAAGGACGCTTGTCAGTGCGATCCCAAAGAATATTATACCTCTATTTGGAGGAGTGGGGCAAAACACTGTCCTTACTGCCATAGAGGAGTTGCGCGAATTGCAGGTTGTCTTGAAATGACTTGTGGAAAGGATACTCATTCTTCGCAGAAAAATAAAAGTGGTTGCGGAAAGAAATTTAATTGGAATGCTCCCGATGATGCTTTCACGATAAAAGATAAAAAAGGAAAGGTGATTTTTCACCCTAAAATGGTTAAAGATGAATAAAAAATATCTCTCACAAATAATTTCTTGGATGAGCGCAGCTTTGCTTTTTTGGAATAGTTCTTTTATTTATGCGATGGACAAAAACACCCCTGATCCTTTGAAGAAGTTTGATGCTCTTGCCCAAATACAAGAAAAAAAAATAGTCTCAAGGGAAGAGATCGAAGAGACGGCCGAAAAGTTTGGAGTGGATTTGGACTCTCTAACAGAAGGTGCGGCCCCTGTCTTTCGCGATATCTTTCGCAACCTTGTGGAGTCATCGATTCTAGAGATAGGAGATGATGATCTTCATGGATTTGGCGAGGTGGAAAAGCTAAGAACTGTTTTGCAGTTTATCAGAGATTTTTCTGCACTGATTACTGAAGAGAGAGAGGCCAAAGAAGAAGAGATAACCCTGTTAACGGAGAACCTTGCAAGAGGTTTTTCTTGGTCTAAAGAAGAACAACAAGAGTTTAAAGAAGGCATCAATGCTTGGATGCAAGAGTTGCACCAAAGACGAGAGCGACTTGCCAACCATCAGGAGACCATCGCTGAAAAAGAAGAGAGTCTTAGGCAAATTGAGAGGCGTCAAAGGCATTGGTATGAAAAAAGTGAAATGGGTAGTTATCAAGGAGCTCCCCACGTAGTGGGAGGAGCTTTAAACGTGGCAGGGGCCGTTCCTCACGTTGTTTATTCCGTCCCTCAGTTAGTTTTCCTTGCGGGTATTTTGGTGATGTGCCTTTTAACAGGAGGAGTGGCCTTTCTCTCAGCAGTAGTTTTTTTAGTACCAACGGTCATTCTAGGAGCTGTAGGGGCGATACCTGGATTTGTGGCGGCCATGCTGGCCCCCATTCTTATCCCTTTGCGCAAGGAATTCTGCTTGAAGTGCAAAGGTGACGATGAATTTATAGGATCAGATAAATGTGAAACAGAAGAAGTGCGCGATATTGTCAGTTGGATCATGCAAAATATAAGTTTGGGCAATGATACTTTTGGCCTTGTGAATAAAACGATAACAACTCCTACCACCTTTCCCCTTGAATATGATGCTTCTGTGGGAGAAGATTGTGTGGAAGGTCTTTATATTGTGTTAGGCACTTTTGCTTCATGTTGCGCATTGTCTCTTGTTTGTGGAGGGATCAGTGCTCTTTTTTGTGGGAAAGCGGCCATTTGGACGGCCTTGTGGGCCGCTATTTTAGTTGCCGGAGAAACTCTTTGCTGTGGTCTTCGCCTTCCTGTTGATTTAGCAACTCTTTCCATCGCTCAAATTCCAGGTTGTTTTACTCATGCGGCCTCTGTAACCTCTCAATCTTTTGGCAAAAAAATATTTCTTTTGCCGGAGCGCCTTTGCGCTCTTGAAGGCCATTTTGTTAAAAAAAGGTTAGAAAAATTGCGCTGTTATGAGGTTCTTTTAAAAGAGAGAGTTAGGGAGCAGGCAGAAAGTTGTCCTCTTTTTGAGAAAGACGTTTTAAAGGGATTAAATGCAGGGAGTATTGAGGCCCTCGATAACTTATTGGTCTCTCTTGCCGGAGACAATGAAAGAACAAATTTAGCAGTACAAAGATTACTTTTGCCGCCACCACGAAAAACAATAAAAGAAAAAAAAGAAAAAGAAAAAGAAAGCGATGAAAATCCTGATTCCCTATAAAGAAAAACTCCCCGTCTTGCGCTACGGAGGAACAGAGCGTGTTGTCTACTGGCTTCTTAAAGAGCTGGCCGTCTTAGGACATGAAGTGTTTCTTTTAGGGCATAAAGAGAGCGTTGTACCAGGGGTAAAAGTTATTCCCTGGAAAGATCAATCCGTTGAAGACGTCGCCCAAACGGCAACTTTTGGCGGAGTCGATATCGTCCACTTTCAGCACAATATTCCCGCAAACTTCCCCTTTCCCGCTGTTTGCACCATTCATGGCAATGGGCAAAAAGGAGAAGTTTTTCACCATAACGCTCTTTTTATTTCAAAAAAGCATGCTGAAAATCATAGGGCCATCAGCTTTGTCTATAACGGAATTGATTTCAGCGAATATCCCGTCCTTCACGATAAGAAATTTTTTAACGACAGTTTTCTTTTTTTAGCGAAAGGAAGCTGGAAAGTAAAAAACCTCAAAGACTGCACTGATCTTGCTAAAAAAATGAAATTTCACTTGCAAATTGCTGGGAGCAAAAAACTCTCACTTTCGCGCTATCTTCACTACCAAGGACAAGTTGACCGAATCCAAAAAATAAAACTGGCCGCTGTTACCGACGCCTTGCTTTTTCCCGTTCGTTGGCACGAACCCTTTGGTCTTGCCGTCATTGAGGCCTTTGCCTTGGGTCTTCCCGTCATCGGTAGCTCTTACGGCTCCCTTCCTGAACTTATTTCAAAGGATCGTGGTGTCTTGGTGAAAAGCAAGGTTGAACTTGAAGAGGCCCTCGAAAAGTTTCGCTCTCAGCAAGGTGATGGATCTTTTTTAGCTGAAGCGATTCGCGCAAGCGCCGAGGAAAAATTTAGCTCTAAAGTGATGGCCCAAGAATACCTTAAATATTATGAAAAAGTATTGAGGGGAGAGGAGCTTAATTCAGCAACTTCTCCCCCGCAATGGAATCTCTCTCAAAGTCCGCAAGAACTTCTTGCTTTTTAATTCTCTCTTAGTTGAGAAAGAAAAAAGAGCTAGCAATTCCCGCAGCAGCAGATGTTGCTGTGGGAGTAACAGCGTTTGCGGCAGCATCAATACCTGCTCTTTCTTGCAGATAGAGAGGTTTGATTGTGTCAACAGAGTATTCTCTTTGGTAGTGCTCAAAGGCCGCTATTTGGCGACTGTTTAGACCGGCAGGAACATGTCTTTGGGGATAAGTGGTGTTGCGAAAATCATCAGAGATAGCAAGGAGACCTTTGACACTCTCACGAAGGTTGGAAGTCGTGGCATTGCGAACGACAAGTTCAAACTCATGGAGCATCTCTTTGAGGGCCGCTTTTTCTCCTGCTGAAATATTAAGACTTTCTGTTTGTTGGCGAAAAGAAGCGATTTTTTCTTCTGCTTGGGACTGTGCTGCTTGAAAATCTTGGGGATTTTTTTTGGCCCTTGCGATCTTTTTTGGTGCTTTTGCTCTAGGAAGCCAGCTACTTAAATAATTTGCGGCATCGCTAAGAACACTGCCAAGAGCAGGCGCCGGGGTTGTTGTTGTGTGGCGGTTTTTTGT
>CALDHR010000185.1 GCA_937898585.1 uncultured Oligoflexia bacterium | reverse complement strand
TCTTCAAAAAGCTTATGACTTTCGCGGGCATAAAAATTCATAAAATCAATGGCCTCATCTACATCAGCATAGGCCTCTTCAATGGTCTTTCCCGCTTCTTCAACAATGAGTTGAGCAAAAAAACTTTTTTCCAGCAACAAAAGTTCTGCTGCATGAATAAGAACAGAACTTCTCTTTGCTTGTCCACAAGAGGACCAAGGACCAGCATCATAAGCTGTCGTCATTTCAGCGAGAACAGTTCTGGCATCATCTAAAGTAGCATGCTTGATGTGACCTAATAGGGTCCCTGTTGATGGGTTAAGGCTCTCATAGCTATCACCACTGTATTGCCTCTTTTGTCTGAAGCGCTGCTTAAACTCCTCTGAAAAAGAAAGTTCACTTTGCTCAATAGTGAGAAGATCTTCTTTAAGATAGAGTTGGATGGGTGCTGTATTGGCAAAATGCTCATTAAAATCGATGAGAAGTGAGTCAAAAGAAAGTTCTCGCGCCTCTCGCTTACTTTGCAATTTAGAAAAAGGACTATCAAAATAAAAGTCATCTTTTTTGGCCCTTGTCATGGCCAAGACACCCACCTGCGAAGAGTTCTCTAAAATGCGCCTCACTAAATAAGACATTCCCACCAAGAGATCACCTACTGGCATATAATTTCTCGTAGCATGACCCAAATGAGCAAGAGCGTACGAGAGACCCTCGTAAGTCATATGGAGACACTGATGTTCAATGACGGGTGCTTTGGGAAAATGGAGATCTCGTAAGGTTTCCGCAAAGCAGTGGTCGGCCAAATTGTGCGAACCAACACAGAGCTGCAGATTATGGTGATTTTCTAAAATAACATAAACAAGCTGTCTAAAATGGACATCTGTTTCATCTTTATTGAGAAACTCATGGCTCATTTGACTTGAGGCACATGCTTCAATGGTTTCTGCATCCCAATAAGCACCTTTCACAAGCCTGATGGCCAGAGGTGCGCCTCTATCCATCGCAAACTGCTGAATCTCTTTTAGATGACTGTAAGCATCTTTAAGATAGGCCTGACAGACAATACCTAGACCTTCGTAACCTTTAAGTTTTTCATTGCTGATAACCACACGTCTGAAAATGCGAAGCACTGCATCGCGCACTTTATAGTGCTCAGCATCTACTTGAATAAAAACAGATTCCCGGTGGGCCGCCAATAAAATTTTTTCAAGACGAGGCGCCACTTTATTGTAAGTAAATTCAAAGGCGTGCGCTCTAAAGTCTGAGCACAGGGCCGTCACTTTAATAGAAAGATGGGCCTTTAAAATTCCTGCTTTATTTTTTTCGCCTCGCGGGTAGTGCCTTGTGGCCCCATCAATCATGTCGAGAACTTCCGCCAAATAGAGATCGGCCTCATTTTCTGAGACAACCAGCTCTCCCAAGCGATCCATTGTGGCATCGCGCCCAGTTTCTCCTAATCTTGTGAGGGTTTCTTTGGCCTCTTTAATATTTGTTCCTGCAATAAAGCGCTTAGAAGAAAAGCGTACGAGCCATCTGGCCATAAAGGCCACAAAAAAGGCGGGAAAGAATTTGACTTTAAAATAAGAAATTTTTACCGCCCAGGAAATCCAAGTGGGCAGCTCTTTTTCTTCTTCTATAATTCGGCGAAAAGATTCGAGGAGAATTCTTTTTACTTCTTCGCCAGTTTTGTCGTGGGCCAAAGAGGGAAGAAGGCCAACAAATTTCAACAAATGAATACGCAAAGCAGTATACTCTGCCATAAGAGAAAGACCAAAATCTGTCATCTTTTCCATCAAGGACGGATTATACTGTTTTACTTGATGATTGAGTTCTTTAATTCTTTTTTTAAATTGCTGAGAAAATTCTTCTTCTTGAAAAATAGCGTTGGTATCGGCGAGATGATGTTCAAGTGAAAGTTGTTCAATAACCAGGCATTGTTCTTGCCCGCTTAGAAGTAAAACTCGCGACAAAAGTTCTTCTAGTTCTAACTGTTTTTCTTTTTCAAGAATTTTAAGCTGCGTCAAAAAGAGCTCTTGCTTGAGAGCGCTACTGCCTACCACGAACTCTTTTAGGGGCGGGTGGCATTGAACAAAGAAGGAGACATTCCCTACTTTTAACTCTCTGCGCGAAAATCCTTTCTCGGAAGTTGACTGTAACTGAGAAAGAAAAGATTCTTCTGTAATGCTTTTATTCTTTTCACAAAAAATAAAATCCAGGTAATCTTTGAGTCCTCTGACTTGAAAAGTCACCTCACCCACAGTTAAGCTGAAAGAGGAAACGGAAAACGAATCGATAGTGGGCAGTTCCACAGATTAACTCCTGTTGTAATAAGGACCGGTCCGGAGACTATGATTTTGCCTTAAAATTGTAAAGAGATGAACCATTATGATGAAACGATGCTATTTTTACTTCTTCTTTTTTTTCTTTTTTCTTGCGTGGAATTTAGTGGGTGCGGCAAAAGGCCTTTATACGATGGAGGATTTAGAGATTCTCTATCAGCAAAAAAACAGCATTGAATTTTTGGAACATGCTCGGGATATTCGTCCCACAGATCGAAATCAAAAATGGAAACAGATGGTCATTAAAATGGCAGAGGAGTTTGCCACGCTTCATGCAGAGAATGCTCTTTTTAGTGATCATTCTTTTCAAATGATGGATGAGTTGTCTTTATGGCCGGAGTTGTCTAGTGATGAGTTTTTCTCCCGCAAAAAAATTCGCTACTTGCAACTGTTTTACAAAAACTGTCGAGCAAACAACTGCTTTCAAAGAGTCTATAGTAGTTTTAAAAAAATTAAATACCATGCGTCTCTTGAAACGGTAGATCTTTTTGAGGCCATTAGTAGTGATGAGCATCAACTTCCCGAGATGCTCAAAGAGATTGTTCAAGGCGAAGAGTCTTCTTTTTATTGCCAGCGAAAAGTTGTTCAAAAGAGAAGTTATGATTATCTACTTGATCTGTGGAAAAAATCGCTTCGAGAAGAGGACTTTATTGAGAAGAGTCGATCTTTTTTTTCTTCTTATTGTTTAAAGACATTGCTTCCTTCCACTAAAAATTTTTTTACCTCTCCCATGAAGAAAGATCCTCTCACGCGTGAGCTTTTTTATGCTCTTCTTCGAGAGTTGAATCTTTTGAGCGAAAATGAAAAAATCTTGTTGGCCCTTATTCACTTTTTAGAAGGGCCTCCGCAGGGAAAGCTTCTCAACTATGGATGGAGTTATCTGCAAAAGATGGGGCAAGCACCTAAGCAGCGCGAAGAGATTCTTCCTCTCTTGTTAAAGCTAGATCCACTACCTGGTTCACTTTTTGCTTTGGCCGATAAAGCTCGGCGCGATATTCTTATGAATCATGTGGAGGTAAATTTTCCTGAATATATTGATGGGTATTTAAAAGTCTGCCGAGATTATAGAAAAGGGGTGGGAACTTACCCTCATGGAAGCCCCACCCCTTATTGTACTGAATTAATTCAGTGGAAAAAATAAGAAGATTAATTAAATTTCTTAAAAGCTTCTTTATTCATCTTAAGTTTAATATCTAACTTTGAAGCAATATTTGCGTTAGGCCCAATGTTATAAATATAAACTGACTGCAGTGAATTGGTTCCATCTGCATGCTTTATTTTTACATGAGCAAAATTAAGATCAATGAAAAACAGTGGTATTGCACCTACTCCTGCTGCAATCGAAGTTGTCAAGAACGCACCAGCTCCAAAAGCAGACACTATTCCTCCAGAAATCATAAAAGGAATTCCTACAGGGGCCCCTATGGCCGTCGCCGTTAATGCTGTTCCTCCTAAAATATAAGATGCTCCTAGGCCCATTAATTCTAGAGAGATTGTTAGTGGTATTGTTGTCAAAGCAGAATAGGTAAACTTACCCATCGCGAAACCTGTACCACTTAATTTTGCACCATCAAAATCAGCGACAGTTGATTTTCCAAAAATAGGAATAAAGATTTTTTGAGCACTTAGTGAAGCATTCAATCCTATTTGAGAAATCGTTGCCTTAAATGCATTTTTAACCTTAACAATTTTATTATTTTTAGGGTTAACAACAACAGCACTGAATACTAGTTTTTTATTAAATTGTTTAACTAAACTTTTATCAAGTTTGAAATTACTAACTAACACTCCTGTAAGTTGCAATTTTTTTGCAGATCCGTCTTCTGAATCCTTCTCTAGTTTTTCTACTGCATTTGTTAAGTCTTTTCCTTTAAGACCCATCTCTTTTTTAAAAAAAGTTCTAATTTCAGATCTCGTCATAGATCTTGCTTGAAGCATTGGCCCCATTAGAAGTGTCAACACACTCAATAAAATAATTTTTTTCATCCCCTGTTCCTTTTTTTAGCCTAAATACCAAAGTTAATGTGATTACATAAATGATAAATCCAGATCAAGGAAATTAGAATTTTATTGAGTTTCAAGGAATATAAACACTTGAAATTATTGAACTTTATCTACACCTAAACAAAAAAAGAGTGCCTGGACTTTCTGCCACAGACACTCTTTCTCAAACAAAATACAATTAAAACTATTTAACTATAAACGATAAACCATATCGCCGATTCTCTGAGAGATCCGGTAGATGCGAGGGTAGTCATAGGCGGTATCATTAAGAAAATAATCTACATCTCTAAAAGAGGCGCGAACTGCTCGCTCAAGACCTCTACAGCCTCTAGGACCTCTTCTATCTCCTCTCTCGCGTCTATCCTCATGACCATGATTCATTAGCTCTGTGGATTCATCAAGACGACCTCTATCCCATCCTCCAGATCTCATTCCACATGCTCTCTCATAGCGACGAACATCAGTGAGAAAGTTTCCTACGGTGCGAACAACGCGAGGTCTAAGGTGCCTTCTACTTACAAGATCATAGAGTCTCTCAGAGGCACGCAATAAATTGCCTCCTATCCGATTATCCCAATGATTGGCAAAAAGGGTCGTACTTATCATCAAAAATGAAAGGGGTAATAGCATCATTTTTCTTGTCTGTTTTTTCATCTCTAAGCTCCTTCGCTAAAGCTCATCTCCATTAATGAACTCCATGCTTTTTACTATGCAAGAAGCATGCCGGCCAATAAGAGGGAAAATAAAGTTGAAATAGAGTCAAAATGACCCTTTTTGGCCACTTCACTTTCCTAAACTAGGAGCAAAATGAAACCACCAAAAAGGGAAAACCATATGAGATGAAAATTCTTAAGAAAGGTGTTTTGAAACGTATTTTGTCATTTCAAACATAGAAACAGTTTTTTTGCCGTTGAAAATTGCTTTCAAGTTATCATCAGCATTGATGTTTCTTCTGTTTTTTTGATCTTGAAGACCGTGTTTTCTGATGTATTCCCAAAGCTTTTTAACAACTTCAGTTCTAGGAATTGCTCTATTTCCTACAACTTTTGCTAGCATTGCAGAAGGAGTAAGAGGTTTCATGAAAGCTGCATTTGGCTTTCTTTTTGTTTTTGTCGCTGATTTAGCAGTAGCTTTTTTTGCTGTTGCTTTTTTTGCAGTAACTTTTTTTGTTGTTGCTTTTTTTGCAGTAACTTTTTTTGTTACTTTCTTTGTCGCTTTTTTTGTTACTTTTTTAACAGTTGCTTTTTTTGTGGCCTTTTTCGTTGCTTTCTTGGCCGTTGCTTTTTTTGTTACTTTTTTTGTTGCTTTCTTTGTCGCTGCCATTTTGGGCTCCCTCCGTATTAATTACGTTATCAATTACTAACTACTCTTGTTTATTATCAACAAAAAATTACTAATGTGAAACAAAAAAATTAAGAATTTTTTTTCCCCCACTCGAGAATCTCACAATTTCCCACCATCATATTTCCCTTTTGAACATATCCATGTGTTCCATTGAGAGAAATGGCCCGAAAATCATCCTGCCGACAATAGCTCTTGATGGAGGCCAAATGGTTCTCCTTGGCATAATCTTCGTAAAATTGCTTAATGAGATGTGAGTGACCTTTTCCCTGAAAGCCCATTTTAATGGAAGTATTCTTTGTCAAAAGAGCACCTTCTTCTTTCTTTATAAAAAGGGCCGCCACAATCTGGTCTTCCTCTACAGCAGCATAGAGCTGCCAGCCACTTTTTACTTCTTCTTTTAATGTCTCCATGGACCAGTTCTTCTCTAGAATACCAGAGAAGGCCTGAGAATTGTAATTGTAGACATCTTCTATTTCTTGCTCACCTTTAATTGCCCTAAATTCAAGAGTCATAAGTATGCCTACTCCATTCTTCAAAATAAAAATAAAAA
>CALDHR010000184.1 GCA_937898585.1 uncultured Oligoflexia bacterium | reverse complement strand
TATCGATTTTTATTTTATAATTTATTTTTTCAAGAAAATCATGAAGGTTATTTGTTTGGAAGCTGGCCGTTTGAACAATTTTATATCCTTCCTCTCGTGAGAGATTTTTTTCTTTGATAATTTTATGAAGAAAATAGCTGGAGAGAAATTGATAGTGGGTAAGGATATTTTCAAGGCATTTATCTTTATTAACAATAAGACTTTTAAGAAGAGTATCAAGTCTTTGTGTAGTGTAAGAGACGAGTTCTAAATTATCGGGTAGATAGAGTCTCTCATTACTTGAGTGTGAAATATCGCGTTCATGCCAGAGAAGATTATTTTCTAGGGCCACTTGATAGTGAGAGCGGATAAGACGGGCCAGTCCAGATATATTTTCGGCAGAGATGGGATTTTTTTTGTGAGGCATCGTAGAAGAGCCTTTTTGAAAAGGGCCCATTCCTTCTTGAATTTCACCAACTTCTGATCGTTGAAGGTGGCGAAGCTCAATACAGATCCTTTCTAGAAAAGAGCTATAATTTGCCGTAATGCTCATGAGTTTAGCAATATGATCGCGATTAATGATTTGTGAGGAGACATTTTCAACGGCAAGGCCAAGTTTAGAGGCCACTTTATTTTCGATGGCCGGTGTGAGGAGGGTGTAGTTCCCTACTGCGCCGGAGCACTGAGCAGTTAGTTCTTTTTCCTGAAAGTCTTTAAGGTCTTCAAAACGGCGGTAGCATTCAGCATAAAAATGTAAAAATTTCTGCCCTAGAGAGAGTGGTTCGGCGGCCATTCCGTGAGAGCGTCCAAGAATAGGTGTTTTTTGGTGATCTTGTGCCAACTGGTGCAGGGTTGTGAGAAGTTGCTCAATATCTTGGATGATGACATTTAAAGATTCTTTGAGGGCCAATGAGAGGGCCGTATCAATGATGTCGGATGAAGTGACGCCATAATGAAAATATTTACTTGCTTCAGGCGGAACTTGCTCCGTAATAGAGGTACAAAAAGCAATAAGATCATGTCGGGTTTCGGCCTCAATTTCCTCTATTCTTTTTACATTGATGGAAACTTTATCAAATTGAGCGGAAGTACCGGAAGGGATAATTTTCTCTTCTTCAAGAGAGGCGAGAAGGGCCTTTTCTACTTTGAGAAAGCGGTGGAATTTTTTTTCCTCCGTCCAGAGAGAAGCAATTTTTGAGGAGCGGTATCGTTGAATAATCATTGGTAATCCATATTTTTTATTGTTGCCGGAGATTAAGTCTACAGGGATTGAGCTATGTAATTTAGTCAAGAATCAAAGAGAGGGTCAAGTATTCTTTTTCTCTGCCGATAAAGGAAGAGATTAATAAACCTTAAACCTAGGAAGAAATATGAATCGCTCCCTTGTTATTCTCTCTTTTTTCTTGACCAGCTTCTCTCTTTTGGCAGAAAAACCTCTTGTTTTTGATCCTGCCCATTTAGAGGAGATCTCTCTTGAAGCAGATAAAATTTCCAAAAGAGAAATATCGGTTTTTTCAGATGAAAAGCTGCTGGAGATTGCTTATAAATTTTATGGAGATGAAGTCAATGTCGGTGGAAAAATAAGCGATGAATCTCTTCTTAAATCTTTTAAGACAGAACATCTTCTCATGACAACTCATAAAATTTTTCGTGAACGCTATGGAGACATTATTCTCGATAAACCAATGTGGGTTTGGAATAACGTGGGAACAGTTTTTGCTCGATCACTTGTTCTTTATTGCTCAAGCAAAGAATATATTGTTCTCTTTGGAACACAGATTCCTCAAGAAGGATTTTCTGGCTATTATACAGGAATGGATGTTTGGGATGTCATGCTAAGTGGACGAATGCTTTCAAATGGAACCAGTGGAAATAGTGCTCTTGTGCATGATTATCAATTAGGGACAACATCGCTTTTAAAAAAGAAAGAAACTCGTTTTTATTCAATGGATGAGTATACTTATATGATTGATTATGGAAGAGGGAATATTGCAAAGGCCTTCTATCAGGGAATTATTGCTCCCGCTCTTTTTGTTAATCACGATATGCAATCTCTTAAAACTCAATTAAAGCAGTGTGGGATTGAAACGATCAAAAATATGTTTAAGAAAAAAACACAAAGCGATTTTAAACAGTCAGAAACAAAAAGAGCAAATATCTTAGAGTTTATGGAAAAAGAAAGTAATTAAAGGGGACTCACTATGAGTGATGATTCAACAATGGTTATTACGGATATTAAATCAACTCTTGCACAGAACGAGGATCAAGCTCAGAATCTCGCGGCCTGTTTTCTTGTTATCGGGGGAGAAATCAATGGAACTATCTTTGATTTAAGGCCCGGTGCAATAACGATTGGAAGAAGCGCAGATAATGAAATTATTTTGGAGTTTGAAGGTATCTCAAGAAAACACATCAAGGTTTATGTTAAAGATCAAGAAGGAAATACAAAAGTTTTTGTTGAAGATATGAAGTCACTCAATGGTAGCTTTCTCAATAATCAAAAGTTAGGGCCTGGGCAACTGGAATTAAAAAAGGGCGATGTTATTAAAGTAGGAAGCATCGCTTTGAAATATATTCCCAAAGGAGACCCTGAAAGATTGACCTACGACAAACTAAACTTAGAGGCCAATACCGACGGTTTAACTGGCTGCTTTAACAAAATGTATTTTAATAACCATCTTGAACTTGAGATAAAAAAATCAAAAGTAACAGGAAATCCTCTGGCCTTAATTATTCTTGATCTGGATCATTTTAAAAAATTAAATGATAACTTTGGTCATGATGCAGGAGATTTTACCTTAAAAGAATTGGCCGAAATTGTGCGCAAAGAAGGTGTTCGCGATGGTGATATCTTTGCTCGTTATGGAGGAGAAGAATTTGTCATTATTTTGCCTAAAACTAGTTTGAAACATGCTGTTGAAATAGCAGAAAGAATTCGAGTTTTAATTCAAGATTATGACTTTAATTATGATGGGAAAAAACTTCCTGTGACTTCTTCGGTGGGAGTTGCGGACTACCAGGTAAGTATTAATAGCGCCCAAGATCTCTTTAAAAGAGTTGATTCTGCTCTTTATCAGTCAAAAAACAGTGGCCGAAATAAAGTAACCTTTTATAAAGAGTAAAAGAAAGAGCGGTATTTATTGTATTTATGGGTAGATAGCTGCTTAAAGTAAAATCTATTTATCTTTTTTATTTAAGGCCTTCAACATGTTGTCGAACTCTAGTGAGAGAAAAATTCACCCTCTTCCCCCATTTATTGTCAGTCAAATTAGGGCCGGAGAAGTTATTGAAGGACCTTCTTCTATTATCAAAGAAATGGTTGAAAATTCATTAGATGCAAAAAGTAGTTCCATTGAAGTCATTGTTGAAAATAATGGTCTTTCTTTAATAAAAATTATCGATAATGGAGAGGGTATATCGCATGAAGATCTTCCTTTTGCTTTTAATAGTCACTCAACTTCTAAGATTAAAAGCTATGAAGATCTTTTCTCTCTTTATTCCTATGGCTTTAGAGGAGAGGCCCTGGCGAGTATTAGCTCTATTGCAAAAGTAACGTGCTATTCTCGCACAAAAGAAGAAAGTAGTAGCGTTATTGTTTTAGAAGAAGGGGAAGTCAAAAAGCATACGGCCTGGGAAATCAATGCTCCTGGAACAACCATGATTGTAGAAGATCTTTTTTATAACACACCTGTTCGTTTAAAGTTTTTAAAATCAAAACAAGTAGAAAAAAATAAAATTTTAAAGATCATGTATAGTTATATTTTGTCATTTCCTCAAGTAAGCTTTTCTTTGCGCTTTGATGATGAAGATCCCATCGTACTTCATGGACAAAAAATTCTTTGTGAAAAAGAAAGAATTTTTGATCTTCTCCTGCAGATAAAAAAAAATAAAAAACAGCAGGTTGATTTAGAACTTATTGATTTATATGAAGATGAGTATGCAAAGCATAAACTTCAGGCCTTTTTGCTTAAAAATAATGAGGTAAATAAGATTAAAAACTTTCACTTTATTTTTGTTAATAAGAGACCTCTTCAAGATAAAAAAATAGGCCAATTTATTTATAAACTCTTAGAAGAGAAGAACATTTTAACTGAGGGATATATTCTTTGGTTTGAAATCCCACCTGATTTAATAGATGTTAATATTCACCCTACAAAATCCTTAGTCTCTTTTGAAAAACAAGATATTGTTTATGCTCTTTTGAGAAGATGGATTAACTCTTTTGAGACAGAAGTTAATTTAGTTAGTCAAAGTGAAATCAAGGAGGTTTGGGGTGAAAATCAAGGAGGCGAGCAAGAAGAAGGATATAATCTTGTTTTATCCGTTTATCCTTACTTTATTGTGAAAGAATATAGTCTTGAGTCGAGAGAGGGAATGGTCTTTTCTCTTCATGTTGAAAATTTTTATAACTATCTTGTTGATGAATTTATGACTGATGAAAACATTGCTTTTCTTGTTCCCGAGAAGATTTCTTTAACACCTGAGGATGTATTGTTTTCAAAAGAAAAATTTGAAAAAACAGGAATACAACTAAAGAAAGTAGGCGCCGATTACTATGTTCAAAGAGGTCCTTCCCTTTTTACTTCTATTTCAATACTACCATTAATAAAAAAAAGATTTCTTCAATTTGAAAATGATAGATCGTTTTCAATGGACTTTAGAACAGCTATTAAAATGTTGAAAAGAAGCTCTATGAGAAAACTAAAAGAAAAATTAATTTTAAAGATCTTTGATGGAGACTTACTGGAGGTTATCCATGAACAATAAAGTGATTATTGTTTCAGGAGCGACAGCAACAGGGAAAACAAACCTCGCTATCGATATAGCTCTTTTGATGAAGGAGAAAAATATTGATGCTGAAATTGTCAATTTTGATTCTATCCTCTTTTATCAAGAGCTGAAAATCGGTTCGGCCATGCCAACAGAAAAAGAAAAGAAAGGCATTCCACATCACCTTATCAGTATCGAAAGTATAAAGAATAATTTAACAGCTGCCTGCTTTAAAGAAAAAGCAGAGGACGTTATCAAAACTCTATGGAAAGAAAAAAAGAGCGTTATATTAGTGGGAGGAAGTGGTTTTTATCTTCAAAGTTTAATAAAGGGAATGCCTGAGAATGCGGGAAGGCAAGTTCCTACCGATATTCGCCAGAAATCAGATGATCTCTATAGAGAAAAAGGGATTGATGCATTTCTTGAAATTCTAAGGGAAAAAGATGAAAAATCAGTAGAGCAAATTCATTTCAACGATCACTATCGTCTGAGAAGGGCCGTAGAGTATTTTTGGCAAACATCTCTTCCTTTTTCCAAAATAAAAGAAGAGTGGAGGAGAGATGGAGAGCAGAAAAACCCCTTTTTTTCTACAACTGAGTTTCACCACATTCATCTCAAGATAGAGAAAAAAAATCATTTTGACATTATTCAGCAAAGAACACACAAAATGATAGAAGATGGACTTATAGAGGAAGTTCAAGATTTACTTCAGCAAGGATTTTCTCGTGAAAATGCAAGACCTCTTTCATCTGTTGGTTATAAAGAAGTTCTTGATTTTTTAGAGGGGAAAATTTCTCACATTCACTTAGAAGAGAGAATCAATATTGCCACTCGCCAACTAGCTAAGGCCCAAAGAACATGGTTTAATAGAGTTGATACGATGAAGTCATTTGATATATTAAAAGAAAGAGATTTTCTTTTAGAAGATTTAATGAAAAAAATTAGCTAGGAAATTGTGATGTCTCAAAGTGTTGAAGAACAACGGATAAAAATTGTCATTATTTCAGATGGAACAGGAGAGACAGCATCCGCTATGGTGAGAGCGGTGATGACACAGTTTGAAGGAAAGGAAATCTACTTCACTCGCTATAAAAATATTCGATCAAAAGATCAACTGGAGGCCATCTACAATCAGGCCGCCATTAATCATGATCTTGTTGTTTATACTATTGTCTCTAGCGATTTACGGAAATATGCAGAAGAATTTGGTCGTGCCAAAGTTGTGAGAAATGTTGATTTGATGGGCGAATTGTTGACGGCCTTGTCAAATTTAACCTTGAGTGAGCCTAAGTCGATGCCGGGTCTGATGCATGCGGTAGATGATCACTACTTTAAACGAATGAATGCCATCGAGTTTACCATTCATCACGATGATGGGCAGAATTTAGAATCTCTTCATTTGGCCGATATTGTGCTCGTTGGCCTTTCACGCTCATCAAAGACACCTCTTTCCATGTACCTTTCTTTCCATGGTTATAAAGTGGTGAATGTACCTCTTGTTCCAGGAACTGAAATTAATCCAGAGATTTATAAAATAGATCAGCGTAAAATATTTGCCCTGAAAATTAATGCAGAAAATTTATTTGAGATTAGAAAAAATCGCTTAAAAGGTCTAGGGGTGACAGCAGGGCAGCGAGGAGAGTATGCTGATAGAGAAAAAGTAGTATCTGAAATTGAGTGGGTTGAAGATATTTATAAACACAATAAAAGATGGCCTGTTCTTGATGTTACGGGAAAAGCAGTAGAAGAGACGGCCTCTGAAATTATGCGACTCATAAAAATGAGAGAAGATAATCAGTTTAAACAACGCCATCGCTTTTCTGTGAAAAAAGAAGATTGAGAGACTAAGGTGTTATGCGCGTGATCGTATTTTCGTTAATAGAAAATTTAACTTTCTTGAGAAGATCATTTTTCCCAATATTGATATGTCCTGTATATTCTCCAACCGGAAACTTTTTTTCTTCAATGGGAAGAGAGTAGATAATTTGATGATCTCCAATATTAATAAAAATTTTGGCCCCATCGGGAAAATCTCTTGATGAGTTAAGAATCCCCATGGGAGATGGTTTTAATTCAGGAATAGAGAGATATTCTTTTTCTTCTTGAAGAGTAATCGTAGCAAAAAAAGGAAGTTTATCATCTTGCTCTACACGAAGTTGAAATTCTTCGCCAAAAGGAAATTCAATTCCGTTGGAGTTGTAGGTGACTTCTTGATTGTTGATATAGATGACTTGAAAGATATCATAGTTATTAAGAAGAAGTTTACCTGTTGTTGGAACAACGCTAACTTTCTGAGAGGTGACATTTTCTTCTTGATTGCTTCTTGCAGAATTAATGGATTCTGGGTTTGAGGCCGAGTCGATTTCCTCTTTAAGAGCGATATTTTCAATTTCACTTTCTTGAAATGATTGAACAAGACGCTTTATTTGTGGGAATTTATAGAAAATAAGAATCCCTATAATAAAAGCAATAATGACAGGCGTGCTATTTTTTCTTTTTGTGGTAGGGCGAAACTCTTTAATCGTTGTGTTACTTTTGGTGGAGTGTATCCCTGTACTATTTGATCCACTTAAACTAGAGTTTGACTTGCTCTTTTCAAGGTTAAGCTTTTCTGCTTCTTTTAATTTCTTTTGTAAGTTTTCTCGCAAATGAGAGACTGTCTGATCTTCTTTTTCATCACTATTGAGTTCTAGAACAACTTCTTTTTTTCTTTTCTCTTCTTTTTGAAGAGACTCTCCTCCATTGCGGTTAGTTTCTTGAGTAGAAGCAGTTCCACCGCTGACTTCATTTTTAAGATCTTGAAGATAAGGAGAGATATCCATTTTTCCAAACTCGAGCATTTTTTCTCTATCTTCTTCAATATCTTTTTTAAAGAGCTGGTGAGAGAAATATTTAAGATCTGACTGGTTAAAGTCGGGGTAATTTTCATAAAGATATTTCACGATAGCGCGATTAAATTGCTCCATATTTTCAAAGCGTTTATTGGGATCTCTTGCGAGAGATTTTGTAATAATTTCATCAAGAGCAGGTTTTACTTTTTTATTGATGCTGGAAGGGAGAGGTATTTTGCAATCTTGAATTTTCTTTAAGATGGCAAGCTCATTGTCACCACCAAAAAGTTTTCTGCCGCAAACGAGCTCCCAAAAAGTAATTCCTACAGCAAATTGATCATAGCGATGGTCGAGCGAAGACGTTTCTAAATACTCTGGAGCAATATAAGAAATTTTTCCTTTAATGGTTCCGGCCTTTGTCTCTTCTGTATTTGTATTGGCCTTGGCAATACCAAAATCAATGACTTTAACACTTCCATCGTAAGTAATCATAATGTTATGAGGAGAAATATCTCGATGAATAATATTAAGTTTTTTTCCCGTCAGTTGATCTGAAAAATTATGAGCATAAGAAAGTGCCTGGCAAACTTGAGAAATAATATAAAGTGAGATTTCAAGAGGAAAGATAAACTTCATTTCTTTGAGTTTATCGGAATATTGCTTGAGGTTTTTTCCATCAACATATTCAATGGCATTAAATAACTTATCATCAATCATTCCGTAATCATAAGTTTGAGCAATATTGGGATGAGAAAGACCAAAAGTAACTTTAATCTCATCCATAAACATTTTTTGAAATGAAGGATCACTAGAAAATTGGGGACGCACCATTTTAATGGCCACGATTTTAACAGCATCTTCACTAAGAATTCTGGCACGACCAATTTGTGCCATTCCTCCGTCTACGAGATGATCTAGTATTAAATATCTACCAAAACGATCTAGTTTTTTTGTCATTTATTCATCCTGATTTATCGTATTTAATATATTATCGACTAAAATAGATTTAACTTAACTTTTTAATAATGAAGGCGAGGTCTAATCTCTTGTCATAAGAAAATGAATTCTTGATTTCTTCACTAGGTTGATTGATCTTTGACAATAGATTCGTAATTTTTTTTTGAAAATAAAAAGAAAATTGATTCTCTTGGGCATTGGGATTAGAAAGTCGAAAAAAGGTGCTTGATTTTAAAATTAAGTCTTGGAGATTGTAGAGGTTTTTAATATCAATGTAATGATTTGTTTTGCTGTTGAATAAAATGTTTTTATCTATTAATGAAAACGAATAGAGAATTTTTTGAATAATTTTTATCTTTAGAGGAATATTAATAAATTTAGGGAAGTGAGATATTTTTTTTAATAAGAGGTGTCTTTTCCTTTTTTCTTTTAGCAAAACAGGATCAATGAAATAATAAAAATTATTCTTGTTTATTGTAAGATCTTGATATTTCATCATGAAAAAATTACTGGAAAGTCCAAAGAAGATAAAATGAGATTGAAAGTCTTTTTTCTTTTTTCGAAAAAGAGAAGTAAATTGAAAAATGGCCTCTGATATTTCTTGGAAATTGATATTAGTGCTTCTTCCGTCATTAGAGCCATGAGAAGGAAGATCAAGAAGATGACAAGATGATTCGGGATTATTTTGTTGCACCAATTTGGCAAAAGAGAAAAAGTCTTCAGCTTGCGCTAAAAAGTGGTGAATAATAATAATGACTTTATTTTGATGCTCTTCATGAAGAGAGAAATAGTTGATTTTTTTCTCTTGTTCTTCAAAGGAATAAGAAAAAATATTTTTTTTCATAAGGTCTCATTTACTGATCAATGGAAAAAACTTCATGATCATGTCCATAATCGTCTATTAATGATACTTTCTTTTCTTTTAAATCTTCAATATAAGAGAGGCCTTCATCCCATTGAATAGATGCTTCATAGGGATACTTTTTATTACTTAAAAGAACTCCTTGGCCCATCTCGACTTGATTTTTTTCTTTTTGAATAATGAGAAAATAGAACTCTTTTTCATGAAGTTTTTTTACTTTTTTATGAAAGACAACTTCTTTTAAGTCGCTAAGACTTTGTTCTTCCTGAAGAATGCCGTAATAATTTTCTTGTTCTTCCTCACAAGAAAATAAAACAAGAGAAGGTATCTTTTCATCTGAGAAGTCTAATGCATAATTATTGCCTTTAAGAAAAGGATGTCTTTCAATGAGATAAGGTATTTCATGAAGAGAGAGAAGCTGATTCATTCCATGAGCATAAACTTGAGTAAGTGCATTAATTTTTTTGCTTTGATAGAGAGTATCAATCATTTGCAAAGAGTAGGGACCAAGAAAATTTTCTTGTTGAGGCTCTTTTTTACTAGCATATTTAAGAAAAAAAATTTGTTCGTTATCAAATACTTGCTGCCAGTGAAACTCTTTTTGTCTTGCAATTTTCATGAGTGTTGAAAATTTTTTTGCTAAATAGAGCCCAAAATAAAGCTCGCTAACTTCATTGATTTTTTTCCATGAGGAGAACCCCCTGCACCAGACATAGCTATTTTCATTAAGAACTTGATTGAGAATAAGAGAGTTGATATCTTTTTTTGTAACAGGTCCAACTTTTTCTTTTTTGTAAGCATAATACCAATGATTTTCATCTTTCATGTAACTCTCTTTTTTCCTTCTTTTCTTTCTTATTTTGATCCATTAAGGCGGTTAATAATATTTTTAAACTTAATAATGGGGAAGAGTTCTCTTAACTTCTCTAGAGAGACTTCACTGACACAGCTATTGTCATTTCCCACCATAATTTCGTCCATAATTCCCTGGGCCTTGGCCTCTTGCAGATCATCCATGCTAAGATTTTCTTCTTTATTGGAAGTATCTAATACGGCCGTTAGATTTATATTGGCCTTTGGATGCTGGGAGAGATTATTTGCTTCAGCATATTGAAGGATATAGGAGAGAAAAGTCTCACATTTATAAGAGACTTGAATATGCTTATCATCAGTAACAGCTCGCTCTTTATTAATAAAAATCAAAAGAGAGTAGAGTATTTTAATATCGCTAAAAGTTGCCAGTGATTTTCCTTGAGCATCATCGATAGGTTTATAGAGTTTCATAAGACCGAGAATATTAAAAAACTCCTCAACTTTTGCTTCCGCCAAACCAAAAATATCCGTGGCATAAAAAGAAATCGTATTTTTGGCCACCGTTAAAGTCCCATCTTCTTCAACTTTTCCATGAGTTTTTGCTGACAGAAAAAAAGAACCAAAGAGCTTAACGACATCTGTATTTTTTAAATATTGATAACCGACTTTACTTTGACCATGACCAACAGACACAGAGTTTGTCTCAAGCTCCTTAACTTTGGCATTCGTCTTGCGCAGTCTTGACGCCAATGTCTGAATAATTGTCTTAAACCATGGATTAAGGCCGGCCAATGTTTTCCCAAAGGCGGCAAAAGAAATCTCTATAATATCGGTACTCGTAAGCGCCTGAGCAGAACAACTTCTCTTACTTTCTTGGTCATTTTCTGCAAAATAGGCCATCTCACCAATGACCTCGCCAACGCGCAAAACGGCCAGCTCAATAAACCCCTTCCCTTTTGGTTTATAAAGGCGAATAGACCCCTTCTGTATAATATAGAGCGAAGCGGCCTTATCAGCTTCATTAAAGAGTATTTCCCCAGGTTTCAGTGAAATAAGGCCTGACTTTTTTTTCTCTACTTCGCTCACGTTTATCTTCCTTGACTAACGATTAACTAGTAATTCAAATTTTCAATAATCATGGCGAGTCCCTCCCCGCCACCAATACATAAACTGGCCATGCCATATTTGGCCTTTTTCTTTTTCATGGCATTCATCAGAGTCACTACAATGCGCGCTCCCGAACAACCAATTGGATGGCCGAGTGCCACGGCCCCGCCAAAAATATTAATTTTATTAGAAGAGATTTCCAGCTCTTTAACACAGCTCATGGGCACATTGCTAAAGGCCTCATTAATTTCGAAAAGCTCAATATCTTGCATCGCTATTTTTGCTTTCTCAGAGGCCTTCTTCATGGCCTCAATAGGTGCCGTCGTAAACCACGTAGGATTTTGCGCATGAGAAGCAAAAGAGAGCACTTTGAATTGGGCCTTCTGGCGATGACTTTCATCGGCCACTATTAAACATGCTGCACCATCATTAATGCTTGAAGCATTAGCGGCCGTAATCGTTCCATCTTTTATAAAGGCCGAAGGCAGTGTCTTCATCTTTTCAAAATTAACCTTGGTTGGTTCCTCATCTTTTTCAACTATGGTAGCACCTTTCTTTCCCTCTACTTTGACGGGGGAAATTTCGTCCTTGAAAGATCCATCCTCACTGGCAGTGATGGCCTTCTGATAGCTTTTGAGAGCAAATTCGTCTTGTTTTTCCCTTGTGAAATTAAATTTGGCCGAACATTCTTCTGCGCATTCCCCCATCGTTCTATTGGAATAGACATCCCAAAGACCATCATGTTGCATTGAATCGACAATTTTTCCTGCCCCATAGCGCACCCCTGTTCTTGATTGTGGTAAGAGGTGAGGCGCCAGCGACATATTTTCCATTCCCCCCGCCAAAAGGAGCTTTCTCTCATCTGTCATGACTTTCAAAGAGGCCAAAATAAGGGCCATTAAACCTGACCCACAAACTTTATTAATAGTAAGAGCAGGCGTACTCTCGGGAAGATTCGAAAAAAGAGTGGCCTGACGAGCAGGTGCTTGACCAACTCCTGAGGTCAAAACCTCTCCCATGATCACTTCTTCAACGCTATCGCCTTTAATATCGTGCTTTTGTAGAAGATCCTTGATGACAACGGAGGCCAGTTGAGGAGCACTGACAGTAGAAAGCTGACCCATAAAGCTTCCAATAGGAGTTCGTCGTCCAGCAATAAGAAAGACCTCTTTCATTTTTTCTATCCTTTGATATGAAGTGAGAATTATCTGTGTTTCTGTATTAAGGTACCTAAATTGTCGTTTATTGAGAAGTCAGTAAATTTTTTTTAGATGCTTTGCGATTGTAAGGAGTTTAATGTGTTTGCTCGAATAGAAGAAAATAGAGAAGAAGATGCTCGCAATTTTCCTCAAGAGATTTTGGAAGGTGTTACAAGCACACTGCAAAAAGATTATGGAAATTTACTCATCGGCAGCGAGAAGCTAAAGAGTTACGGTCG
>CALDHR010000183.1 GCA_937898585.1 uncultured Oligoflexia bacterium | reverse complement strand
ATAATATAGTCGGCCGTTTGAATAACATCGAGGTTATGTTCAATGACAATCATGGAATGGCCTAAATCCACAAGGCGATGAAGAGAGTCGAGAAGGTGTTTAATATCTACAGCGTGAAGCCCTGTTGTTGGTTCATCTAAAACGTAGAGGCAGTGACCTTTTGGTTTTTTAGAGAGCTCGCGCGCCAATTTTAACCGCTGTGCTTCTCCGCCCGAAAGAGTGGTTGCGCTTTGCCCTAGTTTCATATAGCCAAGGCCTACATCACAAAGGGTGGCAAGAGTTCTCTCTATTTTAGGGAAGGCCGAAAAATGCGTATGAACTTCACTAATGGTTAAATCTAAAACATCAGCAATATTTTTTCCCTTAAACCGAACGAGAAGTGTCTCTTGATTGTAACGTTGGCCTTTGCAACTCTCGCAAGTAATGTAGAGATCCGAGAGAAAATGCATCTCTACTTTTTTGACGCCGGCCCCTTCACATTCATCGCAGCGGCCTCCTTTAACGTTAAAACTAAAACGTCCAGGTTTATACCCTCTTGCTTTGGAATCGGGAAGTGTGGCATAGAGAGCGCGAATATCATCAAAGACACCACAATAAGTTCCGGGATTTGATTTAGGCGTTCGTCCAATGGGGTCTTGATTGAGACGGATAATGCTGTCGATGGGAAGATCAACTTTGAGTTGGTGTTTTCTGCTACTTTTTTCTTCAATGGCCGGAAGAAGAAGTTGGTGGAGAAGAGTTGATTTTCCCGAGCCACTTACCCCCGTCAGACAGACAAAAGTTTGCAGGGGAAGATGAAGAGATATCTCTTTAAGGTTGTAAAGACCACCTCCTTTAAAAGTGAGAAAATGAGGAGAAGTTCTTTTTTTATCATTAAAAGGGATGGTTATTTCTTTATTGAGGAATTTGGCCGTTAGGGACGTTTTGGAGGAAAGAACTTCTTTAAGTGTTCCGGCCGCCGTGATGTAACCACCTTCAACGCCTGCTTTGGGTCCCATGTCCACGAGGTAATCGGCCGCCAGCATAGTCTCTTCGTCATGCTCTACCACAATGACAGTATTTCCTAAATCGCGCAGTGATTTAAGAGTTTCAATGAGTTTAGCGTTATCTCGCTGATGCAGGCCAATACTAGGCTCATCTAGGACATAGATGACTCCTGTGAGCTTTGATCCAATTTGCGTGGCCAAACGGATGCGCTGATTTTCTCCGCCCGAGAGGGTGCCAGCAGGGCGTGCTAAGGAAAGATAGTGAAGACCTACATTATTGAGAAAAAAAAGACGCTGCAGGATTTCACTAAGAAGCTTTTCGCTGATAATTTTGGCCTCTTTTTCAAAAGAGAGTTTCTTTAATGTGGCAAGTAACTCTTGGGCCGGCATTTTCACAAGTGAGCTTATGTTATAAGGCGAATTTGGTAGAGTGACGGCCAGGGAAAAAGCATTAAGGCGTTCTCCCTGACAAGCAGAGCAGTCATTGAGTTTTAAATAGTTTTCAATCTCACTTCTCACTTTTTCTGACTCAGATTCATGATAGCGTTTATCGAGCCATTTAATAAGGCCAGGAAATTTTTTTTTAAAATTAAAGCGCGATGTTTCTGTTCGAAAAGAATAGGTGTAAATGTCACTGCTTCCATAGAAAATAAGTTTTTTTATTTTTTCAGGAAGATCTTTATAGGGAAGATGAAGGTTAATTTTTTCAACTTTCGCGACACATTTAAACATGTGATAAATAAAACTATTTTTTCGCTTAAGAGGAATAATGGCCCCTTCATCAAGAGAAAGTTCAGTTGATTCAATCATTGTCTCTGGATCAAAACTCAATTTTGTTCCTAGACCGTTGCAGTGAGGGCAGGCCCCAAGAGGGGAATTAAAGGAAAAGGAGTTGGGGGCCAATTCTGGAAAACTGATATTACATCTTTTGCAATTGCTCTCTTCACTAAAAAAAAGAACATCACTGGCCTTGTCACCCGTAAGAACAATGAGCTCTCCTTTTGAAATCCGCAGCGCTGTTTCAATAGAATCAGAGAGTCTTTGGTAAGAGTTCTCTTTTAAAGCAATGCGATCGATAACTACTTCAAGAGAGTAGCTTTTTGTTTTTTTCATTTCAGGAAGATCTTCAAGAAGAAAAATTTCTCCATTGAGGCGAAAGCGCGAGAGCCCTTGACTAATCATTTGGGCCAAAATTTCTTTATGTTGTCCTTTTTTATTTTTTACTAAAGGGGCCAGCAAAATAAGCTTGCTGTTGAGAGGAAGTGCCATGAGAGACTGGACCATCTTTTCTTTACTCATGGGCATCAGATGATCATGGCACTCAGGGCAATGTTTTTCGCCAATGCGAGCAAAAAGAACCCTCATGTAATCATAAATTTCCGTGACAGTGCCCACTGTCGAGCGCGGGTTTTTATTGGTGGATTTTTGATCAATGGCAATAGAAGGAGAGAGGCCTGAAATAGATTCTACTTGGGCGGGAGGAAGTTGCCCTAAAAATTGACGAGCATAAGAAGAGAGAGACTCAATATAGCGCCGCTGTCCTTCAGCATAAATAGTATCAAAGGCCAAAGAAGATTTTCCTGATCCACTAGGTCCTGTAATGACAATGAGTTTGTTTTTGGGAAGAGAGAGATTTAGAGACTTTAAGTTGTGTTCAGAGGCCTTAGAAATGACAATTTCTTTAAGTTCCATATGATGCTTCCTGGTAAAGGGCCTCAAGAAGACTCTGGTAGACGCCTTGAGAGGAGGCCTTAAAAGTGCCGCGAAGATTATTGGCCGTCCCGTGGTCAGGGGAGAGGCGTGTAAAAGGGAGTCCTGCTGTAAACTGCACGCCTTCAAGACGCGAGAGGGCCTTAAAAGGGCCAAGGGCCTGATCGTGGTAGCAGTAGCAAAAAAGCTGAGAAAAAAGAGCTGCTTGCTCTTCATTTTTATCGTCTTTTTTTTCAAAGTTAATGAGCATGGAATCTGCCCCTATAGGACCTATTAGCTTATGAGGAGGATAGGGACTTTGGGGCGCAAAAGAGCTTAAAGCAGAGGTAAGTATTTCTTCTTCGCCATTCCCCATAAGGTTATTTTCTCCCGCGTGGGGATTGAGTCCTGCAAGATAGATTTCCAGTGATTTTTTTTCGCGAAGAGCAAAAAAGTCATAGGCCTCCTGAAGGCGATGGCGGAGAAAAGAAATATTTTCTTTGCTTTTATGCTGAAAAAAAGAGCTCACCTGTGCAAGTGGCCAGTGATCCGTTAAAAGGGCCACCATGAGGTTTTGATGTTTAAAGAGCATCGTGAGTTCTCTTTTAAAGTAAGAGCGATAAAATTCCGTATGCCCTAAATAATGCCTTCCTTCGTAAAAAAATTGATCCTTCATTGAGGGGAGATTGAGCAGTGTATGTTCTTGAGGATTGAGTTGAATGACACTTAAAGCATCAAGAATACTTCTAAGTGTGTGAGAAAAGATTCCTTCTTCAGTAATAAAAGAGCACAAGAGTTGATTTTTTTCAGTAGAAGGAAGAGAGAAAAAAAGGTTTTCACCTTGGACTTCATATTCATAACAAGAGAGCTCCAAAAGAGAGAGAAGATCTTTCTTGGAGCACCACAGTTTTATTTTTTTTTGCTCAGAAGAACTCAAACGAATAAAGGCCATGAGAAAAACTTCAAGTCCGATACCGCGCTCATCTCCTTGAGTGACGTGAATCATAGTAAAATCTTTTTATTTTAAAGGAGCTAAGTAAAGATAGTGGCGCTTTTTTTCTTTTTCAATCCAAGAAGCAGTGATTTTTTGTAATTCAGCAATAAAAAGCTCTTGGCCATAGCGTTCTTTTTCACGCATAAAATGAGCACTTTCTTTAAGCTCTTTTTTGACGACATAAAAAAAATAGATATCACCTTCATGTTTAATGGCGGAAGTTAACTCCCCTTCATTTCTTTCTTCAAGTTCCTGGCGAAAGGTTTTTAAGAGATCTTCTTGAGGGATATCCTGAAGAGGAATAACTTCATAAAGAGAGCGATGAAGGGGATTTTGTCCATGCTTGAGGTGTTCTTGGACCATGGTGTGCATTTCTTTGGAAGAGAGTTTTTTAATGGCCTCTTTGGAGAAGAGAAAATTTTTCAAATCATAGCGGTAGCTCAAGGTCTCGCTCTTATTGCCTTTTTTAATATAGTAGTTTTTGATTTCTTGTTCAGAGACACTTACAGAAGGGGAGATAACTTGGGACTGCAGAACATTTCTCTCCATTCCTTCGCGGATAAGTTCAAAGTATTCACTATATTGAATTCCGCGCTCTGCTAAAATGGCCGTAAGCCTACTTTTGCTCAATTTTAAACGCTCTTCATTGGCCTTAATTTGTGATTCAACGTCGCTATCAGCGAGCTCAATACCAAGGCGTGCCAGCCCTTTTCTCACCAAAAGAACTTCAATCATGACATCTCTGGCCTTTTGTTGTGTCATGGTCTCTTTGGGGTAGATAAAAGGAGCAATTTCATGGCGCATTTGCTGCGTTTTAAGAAGGCGCTTTATCTCAGTAAGGGAGATAATTTTTTCACCTAAAATGGCCACTGTTTTATCGAGAGTGGTGACGCTGGCCAGGAGAGAAGAAGAAAAACAAAGGTAAAAGAAAAAGTAAAAAAAAGGTTTCATGTATCTCATTATGTGTTTCTCCCTAACTAGACAATTCTTTGAGTTTATAAGCAAAATCTTTTAATTTTTGAATATCGATGGTTTCGCCTCTTTTATCATGATAGACAACAGAAAAGTCGGCCTTAATAGTAAAACTTTTTTTCAAAGTCATAAAATATTTAATAAGCTGATCCCTTAAAAGATGCTTTTTTTCCAATTCTTGAGGGGAAAATTGAAGCAAGATAGAGTGTCCCACCACCTTAAGAGATTCAATGGCCATCCCCTGGAGGGTAATTTTAACTTCCATTAAAGTCAAAAGAACTTCTGTTGCAGAGGGAAGAGGTCCATAGACATCTTCAAGTTCTTCTTGAATTTCACGCAAGGAAGAGAGTTCTTTTGCACAGGAAATTCTCTTATAGAGAAGAAGGCGCTCTTTTTCATCAGCGACGTAGAGTCGAGGAAGAGAGCAGTCAAAATTAACTTGTATATCAATATCTTTAAAAGAGTCCCCCTCTTCGCCTTTAATATCTCTCATCGCTTCTTCGAGAAGTTCCATATAAAGTTCTAATCCCACAGATTCAATATGACCAGACTGTTCGGCCCCTAAAATATCACCGGCCCCTCGAATTTCTAAATCGCTAGTGGCCAAAGAGAGACCTGTTCCTAGATCGGCGTAGCGCTCAATGGCATTGATTCTTTTTTGGGCCTCATCGCGCAGTTCTTTAAAAGCAGGAATTAAAAAATAAGCATAGGCCTTTTTTTCAGAGCGGCCAATTCGTCCGCGGAGCTGATGAAGTTGCGCTAATCCCAATTGGTGAGCATTATTGATAATCATTGTATTGGCACTGGGGATATCGATGCCTGATTCAATAATAGTGGTGGCCAAGAGGACATTATATTTTCCTTGATAGAAGGCCGTCATCCTCTTTTGGACCTCTGTGGCCGTAAGTTGTCCATGAACAATAACAGGGCGTGCAAGTTTTGTAAGAGAGATAATCGTGAGCTCGATTTCTTCAATATCTTTCACACGATTGTGGACAAAATAAACTTGGCCTCCTCTTTTAAATTCGCTTTCCATCACTTCTTTTAAAAGATCTTTGTCAAAAGGAGTCACTAGTGTCTGAATCGATTGTCGCTTTAAGGGGGCCGTGCTGATTAAAGAGAGATCAAAGAGTCCCATCATGGCCAGCTTAAGTGTGCGAGGAATAGGAGTGGCCGAGAGCGAGAGAAAATCTACATGTGTCTTTAAAACTTTGAGAGACTCTTTGTGGGCCACGCCAAATTTGTCGTAGGAAGCGGCAATATCGGTATCCTTGTTAT
>CALDHR010000182.1 GCA_937898585.1 uncultured Oligoflexia bacterium | reverse complement strand
GCAAAAGAAGGAATAAGAATTGTTCCTCCTCGTGAAATAACTTTCAAAAGAATTTCTTCAAGTTTTTTTTTCGCATCTTGCTCTGAGTGTAAGCGATCTCCATAGGTTGATTCTAAAAGGAGAAAGTTGGCCTTGATGTCAGTTGAGGGGGGATTCATAATAAAGTCATTGGGGCGTCCAAGATCTCCTGTAAAGGCGAGCGTTTTATCTTGATAGGAAATAAGAGAAATAGCAGCACCTAAAATATGGCCTGCATATTTAAAAGAAACAGAAATTTTTTTTTCTTTATCGATAAAAAAATTGTGATCAAAAGGCATGGGAACAAAAAGCTTCAGGGCCTCTTCTGCATCTTCTGCTGTATAGAGAGGAAGAGCGGGATGGTGTTTGGAAAATTGCTTTTTGTTGGCCAAAAAAGCATCTTCTTCTTGAAGGTGAGCACTGTCGGGAAGAAGAATTTGTGCCAACTCATAAGTGGCCTGCGTGCAATAAATATTTCCTCGAAATCCATCTTTGACAAGTTTAGGGATATAACCCGAATGATCGATATGGGCATGACTAAGAATGATACAACTAATATCATTAAGAGGGGAAGGCAAGGCCTCCCAATTCTTTTGACGCCATTTTTTGGGTCCTTGAAAAAGACCACAGTCGAGAAGAAGAGTAAAACCTGATTGAAATTTAAGAAGATGTTTTGATCCTGTAACTGTTTCTGATCCGCCCAGTGATTTGAAAATAATGCTGCTATGACTCATGAAAAAACTCTTTTTTAATAATATTTTTGATGTCATCAGGTGTGTTGGCAAAAGAGAAAAGATTTAAATCATCTTTTTCAATATATTTTTCTTTTGCAATCATTTCAAAATGAGCAAGCATAGGAGTCCAAAATTTTTTATCATAGAGAATAATTGGCCATGAAGGAACTTTTCCTGTTTGTACTAAGGTAAGAACTGTAAAAAGTTCATCTAGTGTGCCAAAACCACCTGGAAAAAAGACAAAAGCGAAGGCGTATTTTACAAGAATAAGTTTTCTAATAAAAAAATAACGAAAAGAAAGAGAGCGATGAACAAAATCATTGGAATGTTGTTCATTTGGTAATTCTATTTGAAGACCAATGGACTCTCCTGCATTTTTATTCTTTTCTCTTGCTTTGTAAGCACCATAATTAAAGGCCTCCATGAGACCAGGGCCACCTCCTGTAATAATACTAATCCCCATCTCTGCAATAAGGGAGGTGCTTTTTTTGGCCTCTTGATAAAGTGGATCTTTTTTATCAACACGAGCAGAGCCAAAAAAGCTGACGGCCATTTTCAAGTCTAAGAGTTCATCAAAGGCCTGAGTGATTTCAGCATTAATACGTTGAACACGCCAACTTTCCTCTGCAAGAGGAAGTGACCCCATGAAAATTTTTTCATCATTTTGAGAACATTTCATGCACAACCTTTTTTCGATAAGAAAAAATTTGCTTTAAATCTTTGTTAATAAAAAATCGGATAATAAATCGTCCTAAAATACCAAAGGGTATCCTGTAGCTAATATCATCTAGCATAAGCGTTTTACCTTTCTCTTTATTTTCAAAAAAATAATGAAAGTGGAGCCACTTTTTATAAGGACCTTTTTCTTGATTGTCAGAGAAATAAGAGTTCTTCTCATAATGAGTGATACGTGTTCTCCAGGCAATAGGAATACCGTGAATTTTTAATCGATAATTGATAATCAGATCTTTCTTCATTTCTTTGTCAGAGACAGAAGTTATTTTAAATTCAAGTAAGTCAGGGGTTAGTTTTTCTAAGTTCTCAGGTCTTGAGAAAAAAGAAAAAACTTTTTCTAGAGGAGCATGAACTTCTTGGTACTGAGTGAGTTCTAAGTCATAGCAAGAACCATGACTGAGTAAGTTTTCTAGCGCCTCGCGCAAGGTTGGATAGTGAAAGTTAAAACCAGCAGCTTCTATTTTTTTTGAACTACAGCGCTGAGAATCCAGCAGGATTGTAGACATTTCTCCAAAAATAACTTTTAAGACAATGGCCGGAAGGGGAAAAATCGTAGGACGCCTGATGGCCTGTCCGAGAAGTTTTGTGAAGTCTGTATTGGAAAGACTCTCACTTGCCGTGGCATTATAACTTCCTGAGATGACTTTTTCTTTTTCTTCAACGGCATGAATAAACATATTGGCGGCATCGTGAAGATGAATAAAGCTCATGAACTGCTTTCCACTTCCTACTTTTCCACCACCTCCCATTAAAAAGGGAGGGAGCATTTTTTCAAGAGCGCCGCCACGAGGAGTAAGAATAACGCCAAGGCGTAGCGAGATGCCTCTCACTGGAAGTTCTTGATGAAAAAGAGCAATCTCTTTTTCCCAGTCGCGGCAAAGGGCCGATAAAAAACCACTTCCAAGGGCACTTTCTTCGGTGAGAATTTCTTCGTCTCTATTGCCATAAATGCCAATGGCCGAAGCGCTGACAATCGTGTGGAGAGACGATTTTTGTTGCTTGAGATTCTCTTTTGCTAGCTGAAAAAGAGAGCGAGCGCTGAGGATGCGCGAATTATAGAGACTCTCTTTCTTTTTCTCTGTCCAGCGACCAGAGGCAATATTGCTGCCGGCAAGATGAATAATTGCTTCAACACCGTCCAGAGTATCCTGGGGAAGCTGATAGTTTTTTTCCCATTCAATAATCTTACATTCAAAATTTAATTTTTCTTGTAAATTTTTTTTATTCTGTGTAATAAAAACAAAATCTTTATGCCCTTTCTTTATTAATTTCTTTAGGATCTCTTGACCTAAAAGACCTGTTACTCCTGTAATTAAAATTTTCATCTAAACGTCTCCTTAATTGGCATAATATGCTACAAAAAGTGCAGCGACAAGAAGAGTCAAAGAGAAAAAAGGCCATTTTGTGAAAGAAAAAACTTTAGGGACTCTCATTATGGGAGTTGGTTTTGTTGGAAAAAGATTAAAGAAAAAACTCGAGGAAAGAGGAGAAAATGTTTTTGGCCTTTCTCGCTCTTTAAGTAAAGAAGAAGAGAATTTTTATAGTGTTAATTTAGAAGAGTCGGTATTGAGTTTGCCTTGTCTTTTGAACTCCAATGCTCTTGTTATCTCCCTTCCTCCTAAGAAAAACCTTCATGAAAATTTTTTGGACTATTTAGAAAAAGAAAAACCAATGAATCTTAGAAAGATTATTTTATGGAGTTCAATTGGAATATACAGAAAAGAAAAAAAAGAGCAGATGGAGGAAATTGAAGATTTATGGAGAAAGAACTCTTTAGAAGTTGATCTTTTTATTTTGCGTCTAGGGGGGCTGGTAGATAAAGAGGGCCGTCACCCGGGCAGATTTTTGTCAGGAAGAAAAAATATTCCAGGAGGAGATGATCCTGTTAATCTTGTTCATGTGAGTGATGTTGTTGATTTAACTTCTCTTCTTATTAAAGAAAAAGAGATTGATGAGATTGAAAAGAGAGTTCACGTTTATGATGTAGTGAGCGAAGATCATCCCCTAAAAAAAGAATTTTATCATAAGGCCGCTCTTCAGCTTCATCTTCCCCCGGGAGAATTCCTTTCAACAAGCGAGGGAAGCAAAGTAATTAAAAGTGATGAAGTAAAAAAAGATTTTTGTTTTTCTTTCAAGAATCTCGATGAATTTATAGTGTAAGAGAGAGGCGTGCTGTTGTGGTATAGGCCTTCTCATCTGTTCCACATGTTCCTGCAGAGCAATCAGTACGTGCGTAATCCTTGTCACTAAAATGTTCAATTCCAAAAGAAATTCTTTCACTAAGAGAGGTCTGAAATCCAAAAAGAACTCTATTTTTTGGTAGGGCCAAGCTCAAAGATTCTTTTGTTGCTTGATATCCAAGAGTAAAGATCGTCTGGTATTTAAAAGGATGGGTATAAGAGAATTCAAATTGAGTGGATGAAGGTTTTGCCCCCGTATTATTCCAAGAAATTTCACTTTCTAGAAATTTTTTGGAAGAAGTAATGTGTTCAAAAATAAAAGAGAATCTTTCATAAGTTAAATGAGTGTTAAAAGCATAACCGGGAATTTCTTTACTAAGAATATTCGTAGGTGTTGTCAATGTTGCCAGAGAAGAGATGCCGTCTGTTTCAGCATAGTTGGCCAAATAGTTAAAAGAAGTTTGAAAAGACCAATTTTCTTTTGAAAGCTCATAGGAAAGATCAAATCCAAGAGATCTTAATCGATCATCTTTTTTTTCTTTTTTTGTTTTGCTTTGAAAGAGATAGGCAGATGAAGAGAATCCTTCCCAGTTAAGTCCAAGCAATAAGGCATCTTTATGAGATTCCGCAAGAGATTTTCCTAATGAATCAGAAAAAAGATTTGTCTCAAGCTTTCCAAAAGGAAGAATCATTTTTCCTGCTTTAAGATGAAAGAGGTGTTGGTTAGTGTCACTATAAGTAGCGAAGGCCTCTGTAATTTCAAGAAGATTAGCGGGGTTACTTTGTTTTTCAATGAGGATATTTGCCTTGAGGTTAGAGTGAAGGTTTGCCTCAACTCCTAATTCAAGTGTAGAGATGTCCATGTTGCTGGTAATGGATTTATCAAAAGACTTTGTCTGGATAGCATCAATTTCCAAGAGTCCTTCAAAAGAAAAAAGACTTTCTGATGAATGCTTAAGAAGAGCTATTTTTTTTGATTTAAGTTCTTCAATGGAGTTTTCAATTTCTTTAATTCTTCCCGTAAGAAGTGATGCTTCAACTCCTCCCTTTATGGCCTTATTTAAGGACTGAATTTGCTGATAACTTTTTTCTATTTTTTCGTCAATACTTTGAATTTCTTTTGAAGAGGATTCATCAACTCCTTGCTTACTAAGAGATGATTTCTTGATAAGTTCCACCTCTTTTTTAAGCATGATGAGATCACTATTTTCCTTATCGTTGAGAAGGTGTTTTTCAAGGCGTTCAATCCGCCTGTTTTGGTCAACATCTATTTTAGGTTGGGCCACAAGATGAAATGAAAAAAAAAGAGCTGAAAAGACGAAATTAAAAAAAAGCACAAGAACCTCCCTCTAAACAATATTAA
>CALDHR010000181.1 GCA_937898585.1 uncultured Oligoflexia bacterium | reverse complement strand
TTCTTTAAAATTTTTCGTATTTTCTTTTTGTCTTCCTCCGTGAGGATGTCTTTCCTTTTTATTTTGTTAAGAAAAAGAAAAATATCTCTTAAGTGATGAAGTGTTGGATGCTCTGAACGAAAAAGATAAGATCCAATGAGATGAATGGTGGAGGCAACCTCATTTTTTTCAGGGTAGGCTTTTTCTAAAAGAGCTCCTCTGGTTTCTGACGTAGAACTTATATTATATATTTCTAGATATTTTCTCTCTGTGTGATCAATAGGGCGAAGTTCTGGATTGTAGGTGCATGGATCTTTCTCTTTGGTGGGATAGATGATGATTCTCTGGCCAGTGTCGTAGGCGTAAAGGACTTGAGTTTTACCACCACAATTATTCCAAGTTATAACACGACCATGTTCGGTTATTTTTCCTCCATCTTTTGTTTGGTTGTCATTGGCCATTAAGAAAAGAGAGGTGAAAAAAAACAGTGTAAAGGAGAAAAAGAATTTCATTTAATAATCAACCTTTGCTAGATAAAGCCCGTTTGGAGGGGCCACAAGGGCGAGTTTATAAGTGAGCTTCTGTGGGCCGTCAAGGGCATCTTGGAGTTGTTTGTAGCTAAGATGCCCGCGAGCATAGCTCCAGAGATGGCCAACAATAAGGCGGATCATCTGTTTAAGAAAACCATTTCCCGTGAGCTGAATCATGTAATAATTTTTGGGGAGCATAAAACCAAAGTCATGATCTTTTTGCTGGGTTACAAAATTCATTTTTGCTTCGAAAATTGTTCGAACAGTGCTTTTAACGGGCGTCCCTTCATTGTAAAAATTCTGAAAATTGTGTGTTCCTTCAAAGAGTTTTAAGGCCTGATGAATTTTTTGAATATCTAAGTCAAAGGAGACATTGCTAATAAAGGAAGAAGCAAAAGCATTGGTGACTTTTTTTTCGTTGGTAAAAAGATAGTAGTAGGTTTTTTGCTTTGCCAAGCGGATAGGATGAAACGTTTCTGGGCAGGCCTCGATATGTTTAAGGCGAATATCAGGTGGCAAAATACTATTAAGTCCCATAAAAAGACCCTCTAGCGGAATTTCTAGGGAAAGAGAAATCTTCCCCACTTGTCCCATGGCGTGAACACCAGCATCTGTTCGCCCTGACCAGGCAGTTTTGAAGGCGCTGATTTTTTTAGGCGAAAGAAGGGCAATGGCCTTTTCAACTTCACTTTGAATAGTAGGGATAGCTTCATCATTTTGCGTTTGCATACCAAAGTAGTTAGCGCCGCAATATTCAAGAATAACTTTATAGTGGTAGGGACAATGTTTATTGGATGACATGGACGCGGGCCAACTCGGACTCTTTTTTTACGGAAGTTCCTTCGCTTACGAGAAGCTCTATTTTTCCACTGATATCAGAAGTAATCTCTAGCGTGGCCTTATCTGATTCAACTTCCATAATCACTTGATTTTCAGCAACTTCTTGGTGTTGTTCAACAAAGATTTTTCCAACAAAAACTTCTTTCGTGTCGACACCTAAATCGGGAAGAATAATTGAGTTAAAGTTTGTCATCATTTTTTTCATTTTCTCTTGAGCAGCTTTTCTTTTTTTCGCAAAGAAAGCAACCAAACATGGATGCCAATCCTCCGCAAGATCCTTTGAGACTTTTATTACTCAGAATCACTCCCACCGCCATAAAAATAAAGGCCAAAAGGAAAAAACCAAGGGTAAAAAAAAGATAGTTCATCATAATTGCTCATCCTTAATGAAGAATAAAATGGCGAAAAGCAGGAGAGATAAATTCTTTTAATTGATTATCTTTTCCCTCGTCGCTTCCTTCACGGTAAATCATATATACCATAAGAGACTCTTTTTTCGCCCACTCAATGGCCTTTTCGCTGTCAAGACTCATAAGGGCCGTGGCGTAGGCATCGGCCATCATGCATTCTCGATCGATAACAGAGACAGAAAGAAGTTTTCTCTCTTGAGGGTAACCCGTAAAAGGATTGATGGTGTGACCTAATGATTTTTCTTTTTCCTGAATAAAGTTGCGATAACTTCCCGAAGTAGCAATGGCATGGCCCTGAATATCAAGTCTTTTCATGAGTTGTTGGTTATGAGCATCGTTATGAGGAGTCTCCACAGCAATGATCCAGGGAGATTTTTTGCTGGGGTCTTTATAACCCAAAACTTTGACTTCACCGCCAATTTCTACGAGATAGTTTTCTAATTGATGCTTGCGCAAAAGAGAGGCCAATTTATCAACAGCATACCCTTTGGCAATGCTGGAGAGATCTATTTGGGTTAAAGGATTTTTTTTGCGAAGGGAGGGAGGTGAGAGTCTTGCTTCAATATTTTTATATCCAACACTTTTAAGCAGTTCTTCAATTTTCTTTTTTTCTTTTTTTTCATCTTTAAGGCGCAGACCTTTATCAGGACCAAAGCCCCAATAATTCACCAGAGGATAAATGGTAGGGTCAAAAAAACCTTCTGATTTTTCTGCCACAAGAAGAGCATTTTTCACCACACGGGCAAAATCATCGGGAACATTCACCCATTCAACGGTATTACTTTTATTAAAAAAAGTAATATTTGAATCTTGAATATAAGTAGACATCTGTTGATTGATGGAAAGAAGTTCTTTTGCTATTTCATCTTTGATTTGTTGATAAGAAGGACCTTGAGGAATGTTATGATATTTTACCGAATAGGTTGTTCCCATAGTACTGCCCGCAATCTCTTGAATTTCAAGAGGAGCATCCATTTGCTTTTCAGGAGAACAAGATAAAGCAAGAAATGAGAGAATGAGAGAAAAAAAAACAGAGCTCATAAACAATTCCTTGGAAAAAAATTAGGCCAAAAGAAAAAAATCCTTTGGCCTAGTAAGGAAAAAATTAACCGCCAAAATCGTCGTAGAGAATATTATCTTTTTCTACACCGAGATTATCCAGGAGCTGGGCAACTGCACTAAGCATCATGGGAGGACCACAGATATAGTATTCGCAATCTTCTGGTGCAGGATGATTTTTGAGGTAATTTTCAAAAAGAACATTGTGGATAAAACCTTTATATCCATCCCAGTTGTCTTCAGGCATCGGCTCAGAAAGCGCCACGTGCCATTTAAAGTTGGGATGTTTTTCTTGAAGGCCGTCGAAATCCTCAATATAGAACATTTCTTTTTTACTTCGAGCACCATACCAGAAAGTCATTTTGCGTTTGCTGTTAAGGCGTTTAAGTTGATCAAAGATATGTGATCGCATCGGAGCCATTCCCGCACCACCACCAATGAAAATCATTTCATTTTGTGTGTCTTTAGCAAAAAACTCGCCATAAGGACCAGAGATAGTCACCTTATCGCCCGGTTTTAAATTAAAGATATACGAAGACATAATCCCCGGAGGAGTTCCAGGTGCCGATCGCGGTGGAGGAGAAGCAATACGCACATTGAGCATAATAATGCCTGCTTCTTCAGGGTAGTTGGCCATAGAATAAGCACGAGTCGTATCTTCACTACAAGTCGATTTATACTGCCAAATATTGAATTTATCCCAGTCTTCGTGAAACTGTTTTTCAATAGCAAAATTTTTATACTCGGCCACATGTGGAGGACACTCAATTTGAATATAACCACCAGCACGAAAAGGAACGGCCTCCCCTTTGGGAAGTTCTAAGACCAGCTCTTTAATAAAAGTGGCCACATTGTGGTTAGAGCGAACAGTACATTCCCACTTTTTGATTCCAAAGACTTCCTCTGGAACTTCGATTTTGAGATTATTTTTCACTGTAAGCTGACACGAAAGCCTTTGACCTTCTTTTTCCTGGCGGCGATTGATGTGAGATTTTTCCGTAGGAAGAATTCCCCCGCCTCCTTCGAGAACTTTTACGCGGCATTGCCCACAAGTTCCCCCGCCTCCACAGGCCGAAGAGAGAAACATTTTTTTCTCTGCAAGAACGCCAAGGAGTTTTCCCCCCGCCGCAGTTGTGAGAGGTTTGTCCGCCTCGCCATTGATAATGATACTCACATCACCAGTGGAAACGAGATAAGATTTAGCAATTAAAATAATGCCCACCAGGAGCAAAACAATTAGCGTGAACATGCCCACGCCCAGAAAAACTTCCGTCATAATAGTAACCTCCGCTCCGTCATCAAAGTTGAATTCCCGAAAAAGACATAAAACCTAGGGCCATCAGTCCTGTTGCAATAAACGTAATTCCAAGCCCTTTGAGTCCATCGGGGACATCGCTGTATTTAAGTTTTTCTCGAATACCAGCAAGTGAGGCAATGGCCAGCGCCCAACCAAGACCAGAACCAAAACCGTAGACAACACTTTCAGAAAAATTGTAATCCCTCTCTACCATAAAAAGTGATCCACCAAGAATGGCACAGTTGACAGTAATAAGAGGAAGAAAAATCCCAAGAGCGTTATACAACGAAGGAAAGTAGCGATCTAAAGTCATTTCTAGAATTTGCACAATGGCCGCAATGGTCCCAATGTAACTGATGAGTCCTAAAAATTCTAAATTAACGTCAGAGAGATTGGCCCAGCTAAGAGCACCTTCTTTGAGAAGATAAGTTCTCAAAAGATTATTGGCCGGAACAGTAATGGTTTGAACTACGACTACCGCAATTCCAAGACCTATCGCCGTATCAACTTTTTTAGAGACGGCCAGAAACGTACACATCCCCAGAAAAAAACTCAGGGCCATGTTTTCAATAAAAATGGACTTGGTGAG
>CALDHR010000180.1 GCA_937898585.1 uncultured Oligoflexia bacterium | reverse complement strand
TTTCAACTTTCTTTTCTTCTCTTTCATTTTTTACAACAAAGAGCTCATCTCCAGGGCCTGGAACAGCATTAATTCCCAAAATACGGGCCGGACATGATGGGCCAGCTGTTTTGAGATTGTTTCCAGCAAAATCTAAAAGACCACGCACACGCCCATAAGATTCTCCCACAACAATAGAGTCTCCTACTTTAAGTGTTCCCGACTGAATGAGAACAAGAGTAATGGCCCCGCGTCCTGGCTCAACATTGGATTCAATAGTAATCCCTTTGGCCGGACCTTTGCTCATACTTTCAAGCTCCATAATTTCTGCTTGAAGCATAATGGATTCGAGAAGTTGATCGATATTTGTTCCTTCGAGAGCTGAGATAGGAACATAGATGGTATCTCCTCCCCATTCTTCAGGCGTAAGTTCAAACTCCATGAGTTCTTGCTTAACGCGATCAGGATTGGCCCCTTGCTTGTCAATTTTGTTGACAGCAATAATCATGGGAACATTATTTTGCTTACAAAACTGCACACACTCTTTTGTCTGCGGCATCACACCATCATCAGCGGCCACCACAAGAATGACGAGGTCTGTGAGTTTTGCTCCACGTTCGCGCATGGCACTAAAAGCAGCGTGACCTGGAGTATCGATAAAAGTGATGGGCCCTTTTCCTGGAACTTCTACTTGGTAAGCACCTAAATGCTGTGTAATTCCTCCCGCCTCACCTGTGACAACTTTAGTATGGCGAATATGGTCAAGAAGAGTTGTTTTTCCATGATCCACATGACCCATAATGGTCACAACAGGAGCTCTATGGACAATATTCTTTTTAACTTCTTCTTTATCATTTGTATCTATATCTGAGAGCTCTTTTTGAGCGGCAGCAAAAATATCCTCTTCGCTAAAAGACTTGTCCTCTACTCGATAATTAAAAAGGGCCGCTACTTCTTCAAGAAGTTTTAGACCAAAATAATCATCAGGCTTAACAAGAAGATTGAGTTCAAGGGCCTTATCGCGAAGCTCGTCAAATTTTACTCCAATTTTTTGAGCAACATCTTTGGCATAACTTCCTTCATAAACACCAATAACTCTCTTTGATTCTTTAACTTCTGTTTTAAGAGTCTTTTTTGTTGATCCCGTAAAAACCTTCTTTTTTCCCACTGGGGTATAAAGTACTTTTCCAATAATTCCTTGGACATACTTCATTTCCTCATCTGCTCTTAGCTGTACAACATCTTTTTTCCCACCGCTATTACGCGCTTTGAGATTGAGGGCCTCTTGAGCTGCTTTTCTTTTTTGCTCGATATCTTCTGCACTTCCAACTTCAGCTCGTCCTTTCTGACTAGCAGCATAAGTGGCCGCAATATTTCTTCCTCCTGGAG
>CALDHR010000179.1 GCA_937898585.1 uncultured Oligoflexia bacterium | reverse complement strand
TTTTGCTTTTTAATATCCTCTCCACAACGCAGGTAAAAAAAATACAGGAAAAAAAATTAACTCAAGAAGATCTTTATGAGTATTATTTAAGACCCTTGGCCATCTTTTTGTATAAAAATTCTTTTGTACAAAGAGGTAAGATAGAGCAAGTGAGTAAGTGTTTTCTTAACCTTGAGGATGGGGAGACTTTGCGTGAGAGGATGAAAGATTCTTTTAAAGTTTTATATGAACATGAAAAATGGGGAGAGTCTTATTTAGAGTGTGATTTTTTTGTAGATGCACGTGAAGATGATTCTTTTGTCGGATCATCAAGGAGTCTATGTTTAGGGGAGAGAAGATCAAGAAAAATGGGACGTATTTTAGATAAAAAAGAATTTCCTTCTTATGTAGAAAGAACAGAGGGAGATCTCTGCTTTATTGGGAAAAGTGAAAATATAAAAAAGTTTATAGAAAGTGAAGAATTTAAAATTTTTTCTCTTAAGAGCAAAATGGCATATCATTTTATTGTAGAGGAGGAAGATGTTTCTTCTTTACTTAATGCCTCTATGGTTCAAGAATCTAAGAAAATCCATGAGGAGGACCTAAAAATTTGGAAGCAGGCCGTATCAGATTGGGATGAACTTGATGATTTTATAAAAGTAAAAAAGAAAAAACCTTTGCAACCAGAAGAGAGGTTTTCTTTTTATTCTTCTTATTCTCTTTTGTCAGTGAACTATCTAACTGACAGAGAAAAGATCTATCTTACGATGGAGAAAAATGAGCAAGGTGAAGTCATCGATAGCAAGACAATTGAATGTGACTATCTCGTTAATTTAAGAGATCAAGTCAATGATCTGGCCATCTATTCTCGCTTGAGACAAAAAGTAGATGAATTAAACTATGAAATTTCATTAATAGAAGAAGGTGTCTATTTTATAGGAGAAAACAAAGAGATTATTTCCTCTGCTTTCTCTAAGATGATGGGGTATTTCTCTAGAAGAGAAGATCTTTAATCATTAACTGAATGAACTTTTTATTTTTCCAGAAATTAAAATCAATTTCTGTAATAAGAGAGAGATCTTTGTTGAGTAGTTCCTGAGGGATTATTTCTTTCTTACCGGCCCTATCATTAAAATTAAAATAAATGCCGCTTACTTTAGGTGAAATACTTTTCTCAGGATCAACAAAAAAACATTTGAGATGATTTTCTTTGAGAATAGAAAAATCCACAAGTCTGCATTTTTTTATAAGAAATTTTGGTTTGGGATTCATTGGCCCAAAAGGTCCCATCTCTCGTATTTGTTGAATGAATTGAGGTGAAATCATAGAGAGCTCAACTTCTTCATCCCAGCTTTCTTCATGAGAAATAAGAGAATCCTTAAGGGAAGAGTCTTGTGTTAAGGAATCTAAAAAGGCCTTTTTAAATAAAGGCAGGTTTTCTTTTTTCATGGAGAGACCGGCCGCCTTTGCATGACCGCCAAACTTTTCAAAAAAGTGAGAAAACTGAGAGAGATGAGCACACAAGTCGAGAGATCCATAAGAGCGCGCAGATGATTTAACAATACCAGGAGTGCTTGAATTAGTGAAGATAAGGGCCGGTCGTTTAAAAGATTCCACCATTTTGCTGGCCACAATGCCAATAACTCCTTCATGCCAATCGGCCTGATAAAGGATGACGGCCTTTTCATCTTCTTTTTCCTTAAAAAGAAGTTGGGCCTTAGTGACAATTTCTTTTTGAACTTTTTTTCTTTCTTCATTACAGCGATAAAGTTTTTCATAATAGATCTTGGTCATAGCAGGATCTTCATTTATGAGAAGCATAAGTGAGGCCTCAGGATGCTCAAGTCGACCTTTTGAATTAATTTTAGGGCCTATTTCAAAAGTAATATATTCTCCATCCCATTCATCATTCATAGCGCGATATTGAAGAAAGCTGGCAATGCCGGCAAATTTATTTTCCAGGATGAGTTTCATTCCATGGCGTACAAGTTTTAAATTAAGATTGTTAAGAGGAGCTAGATCACAAAGAGTTCCAATACTGACAAAACTTAAAAGAGGATAAAGTGAAGGGATAACTCTAGTTTTCATTAATATTTTTCTTACTTCCACACAGAGGGCAAAAGCAACACCAACTCCAGCAAGGGCCTTTAAATCCTCATTTCGTGAATCACGCCGATTGGGGTTAACAACAGCATAGGCAGAGGGAAGATCGTCATCAACTTGGCGGTGGTGATCTGTAATAATAAGATCAAGGTTTAACTCTTCTGCTTTTTTTGCTGCAGCATGGGCAGTAATGCCACAATCAACGGTGATGAGAAGAGAAATTTCTTTTTCTTTTGCTTCTTCAATACTAGGAGGATGAATTCCATAGCCTTGTGTAAAACGACCAGGTTGCATTTTTTTAGTTTCTAATCCGCACCATTGGAAGAAAAAATGAAAAAGAGCACAGGAAGTTGTTCCATCTACGTCGTAGTCGCCAAAGATCCCAACAGTCTCTTTTTCTTCAATGGCCAGGGCAATACGGTTGGCCGCTTTTTCCATATCAGGTATTAGGGTAAAAGAGGGAATTTCCCGTAAGTCTTGGGAAAAAAAATCTCTTATCTCTTCATCTCCAAGACCTCTTTTGCGTAAAATTTTTAAAGGGAAAGGGGGAAGAGAATTTATCATAAAAGAGTATCTTGGTAGAGGTGGACACTATTATCAAGGCCAAAATAAAGGCAGTCACGGACAAAAGCATGTCCGATAGAGACTTCTTTTAAATGAGGGATATGTTCTTTAAAAAGACGGAGATTTTGAGCATTTAAGTCATGGCCTGCATTAACCCCTATTTTTCTTTTTAAACAAAGATTGGCAAAATTTTTAAAAACTTGAAGTGAATCCTCTTTTTCTTTTTCACCAAGATTAAAACTCTTTGCATATTCCTCTGTATAAAGTTCAACTCGATCAGCACGCGATTCTACAATAAAGTCAAGAGCACGAGGTCCGTTTTCTAAATAGTCATAAGGGTTAATAAACAGAGATACTCGAGAACCTGCTTGCTGACGAATGATATTAATAACATGATTTAACTCTTTTTCTTCTTTGAAAACATCCCATCCTTGATTTGAAGTTAAGACGTTAGGAGCATCAGGAACAAGAGTGACTTGAGATGGTTTGATATTTGTAACAAGTTGGAGGAATTCTTCTGTAGGACGACCTTCAATATTAAATTCAACAAGCGGATAATCTTCGAGAAGTTCACTGAGCTCATAAGCATCTTTTTTTGTTATGTGGCGTTCATCTGGGCGAGGGTGAATAGTGATTCCCTTAATGTCTTTGCTTAACAATGTTTCTGTAAATTTTAATAAGTTTGGTTCACTTCCCCCGCGAGAATTTCGCAATGTTGCAATTTTGTTAATGTTAATACTGAGAAGTGTCATAAATTTTCCTTTGGCCAATACTTAAGTCATAGAGAAGAAGTGGGTGAAAAGTTCATATAAAAGAAAAAAAGTCCTTCCGTAAAGGGATAAATAAAAATTAACCCAATGAGCAAAGAAAAAAAATTACGAGAAAACTAAAAAAAAATTATAGTCAAATTATCTGTCAATTTTATTTCCCAATTACTTTTAAGGAGATTTTATGAAAAAAAACAGTAGTTTTTTACACTATTTTTTTCTTTTTTTGTCTTTGTCTTTTTTTTCTTCTTTTTCCTTAAAGGCCTATGACCTTGAAGATAAAAATCCAAGAACGCGATTCTTTCAAGGTTTTACCTTAACAGAAGATCCCGCTCACCCTTATAAGGCAAACCTAGGAGAGGGGGCCTCTCTTACACCCGCCCAAGAAGCGATTTTAAAAGCAAAAGAACTTGGTTCAAATCACATTATTCTTACACCTCGGGCCATTATGCTTGGTCCTAATACAAATATAGTTACTCCTGTTACAAAAAGAGGGATCAATCGAAAGCGAGAACAAGAAGGGTATAGGACTCTTATTGAGTTTATTCATCAGCAAGATATGACTGTCGGAATTAGGCCAATTTTCTTTGTTGTCAGCGATCTGAATAGTCTTGGACCTTACTATGAGACTTATCAAGATGAAAATGGACAAACACAGCGACGTTTACGTTGGCATGGAAATATTACTCCTACAGATCCTGAAGCATGGTTTGAATCATTTCAATCTTATTTAAGTATTTACCTTCGCATTGCTAGCGAAAATAAAGTAGAGGCCTTTACTATTGGTGCAGAGCTTTACTCGATGACAGTTGGTATTGAAGATTTTTGGAAGGAACATCCTCATGGTTTTCCACGTAATTGGTTACAAATTCTTAGCAATGCTCGTGATGTTTTAGGAAATGAAACGACTCTTATGTATGACGTTAATTTTACAGATGATAGCAACCAGAATTCAGACGGAGAGCTGCGCGTAGCGGGTGGAGAATTAGAGCGTTGGCGGTATCGCCTTGTTGATCTCGCTCCCGATACTCTTGAGGAACGTACTCGAGAGAGGCGCGATGATGATTCTGGATGGCATTATTTGAGAGATTTTTGGATGAATCTCGATATGGTGGGAATTGATATGTATCGCTCTCTTGCTTCAAGTAAAGATGTTGTTTCTGATGATTATAGCACTCTGGTGTATTTTTTAAGTGAAAGAGCGGGGATGTATGGCGATCAATTAGATGATTTTGCTAACCAAATTAAAACAACTCTTAGAGGTCATCATAAAAATTATATTTTTAAAGAGCTTGGATATCGTAGCTCCACAAAAGGATTCATTAATCCCTTTGAATGGGATAACCGCGATGAGGAAGTTAATATCCTTCATCAAAGTGCTGCTTATCAGGCCTTTTTTGAAGGTATTTGGGCCTCTCAATTAGACTGGTTCAAAGGGGCCGTTTTTTGGGATTTATCCATTAATCAACATCGTTGGGGAGCAGAAGATCCTGGTTTTTGCCCTATCGGAAAAAAAGAAACAGAGCACGTGATTAGAACTTTTTTTAATGAGTAGTAATTATTAGATAATTTTTAAATAAAAAAAAGGGGGGAGAGTGATTAGTAGAAAAAAAAATCTTTTAATTTCTCTCCTCTTTTTTTCTTTTCTTCTGAGAGGAGAAAGCAATACTACTGAGTTTTATGTTGAAGCACAAAATAAAAAAAATAATACAATTGAGAAAAAAAGAAATAAAACAATTTATGGAAGAGGTCGTCTTTTTTTTACTGAAAAGATAATCGGTGAAAGAAAAGCAAAAGCATATTTTGAGAGCAGTTTATCTTTTGATGAAAATTCCAAAAAAAATGAAATTTATCAGGAAGAGTATGTTGGATTAGGAGCAGGCGCTCAGATTTCTCTTTTTTCATTTTTAACGCTACAGGTAGATGTAAAGAATTATCTCTATTATTTAAATCAGCAATCGCCTTCTTCTTACGAAACAAAAATTGGCCTCGTGTTTTATCAAGAAAAATATTTTTTAAAAGAAGAAAAAATATCTTTGATTATTGAGAATTACGGAGAATTTTTCCATCGCTTTTTACTTGACCACAGCTCTCTTTTTTGCAAGTTGTTTGTACCTCTTGAATATTCTCTTAGTGATAAAATTTCATTGAGAATAGGTCCTGATCTTTTAGTAAGGCAGGCAAATAATGATTATCTTGCCGATAATAATATTGAGTATGGACCAAAAATAGAAGTTAGAAACTTCTTTTCTTCTCATGTGAGTTTCATTTTAAATCTTAAGCAAACATATGGGCAAAATCTAAGAGTTAGTCATTCTCGTTATTATGATTTAAACGCAGGGGCATCACTTTATGCAGTTTTCTGACGCCCTTTACTCAATGATTTTTTTTAATCTTATTCTCCTTTTTATTATTCTTGGTCTAGATGATCTTTTTATTGATATTTACTTTTGGCTAAAGAGGCCTTTTCCTAAGAAATATAGGAAGGAAGATATTGATGAAATTTTATTAATAAAAGAAAAAAGAATAGCTGTAATGATTGCGGCCTGGAAAGAAGAAGATGTGATTGGTCAGATGCTTACAGGAAATAAGAAAAATATTATTTATGATAACTATCATTTTTTTGTGGGAGTTTATCCCAATGATAGAGAAACACAAAATGCCGTTCTTCGAGCACAAAAAAAAGTTCCCAATATTACTCTTGTGGTTAACGAAAAAGAAGGACCAACAAGTAAGGGGCAGATGCTAAATTTTGTTTTAAAAGAAATTGATAAAACAAACAAAGAGAATGTTAATAAAGAGACTTTTGAATTTGTTGTCTTTCATGATTGCGAAGATATGATTCATCCTCTTTCTTTAAAGTTCCTTAATAGCTTTTCAGGAAAATTTGATTTTATTCAAATACCTATTTTCTCTTTATCTGTTGGAAAAAGCAATCTTGTGGCCGGTTGTTATATGGATGAATTTGCGGAGTGTCATCTTAAAGATCTTCCTGTGAGGTTACTTTTAACTCAAAGATTTCCCTCTGCTGGAGTAGGGACGGCCATGTCTCGTAAGATGCTAGATCTTTATAAAAAAAACAAAAAAGATATTTTTTATGAAAAATCACTGACAGAAGATTATATCCTAGGACTTACTCTCTTTGATGAATTAAAATCTCTTTTTTTTACAGCAAGAATAGAGTCATCCTTTTTTGAAAAAATGGAAAAAAATAGTTGGTTTAAAAATCTTTCGTTGAAAAATAAAAAGTATGACTTCTTGGCCACACGAGAATTCTTTCCAAAGAGAATAATTCCTGCTATTAAGCAGAGAGCGCGATGGACAACGGGTATTGTTTTTCAAGGAACGGAAATTATTGGTTTTAAAAAGAAGTTTTTTGACAATCTTTTTTTATGGAGAGATCGCAAAGGTCTTTTTTCTAGCTCGGTTGTTATTTTTTCTTTTTTTTATTTTATCTTTTGCTTTTCCTACAGTATCGATTTGGGATTAAAGATGTCTTCTTTTTATCTTATTATTTTCATCCCTCTGTTGATGATGATAAATCGAGTTTTACAACGAGCATTTTTCTCTACACTTGTTTATGGCGCTGAGTTCTCTGTATATGTTTTTTTTAAAATAATTTTATCAAATATTGTTAATTTTGTGGCCTCTTGGCGATCTTTTTATCAGTATTTTTCAGGAAAAATTTTAAAGAGACAGCTTACTTGGAGCAAAACAGGTCATGAAATATTAACTGATTTTGGTGATGAATTAAAAGAGGAGATCTCGTGATAAGTAAATATATTTTTATTTTTAGTTTCTTTTGGACACTAGGGGCATTCTCTTTTTCATTAAGCAATGGGAATGATTTTATTGATGGAGAATATAGGGTTGGAAATCATTCTTTTGATGATTGGAAGAAAGTTCAAGGAAACTTTATTTCTTTTAGTGGTGAAAAGAAAGATAAGATTTGTTTTAAAAAGTCACTTGAGCGACAACAAAATACAGTCGGGCATAATTCCGTTCTTGGTGCATCACGATCTTCTAATTTACACTCTGATATCACGATTGCTTTTTCACCTCATGAAAATTTTAAAATGGATGAAGTTGTTGAAGTTGAAGTTTTGGCCTATAAAGATGGAAAGTTTAAAGGAAAAATACGACATGATGATGTAAAAAAAGAAAAAGATTTTTTTCTTGATACAAATGATCGAAAATTTTTCCTTGCTCATTTTAAATTAAAAAGACCAAGGGGTAATAATTACAAAAAATGGAAGTTTATCTGGAAAATGAAAAGTTTTTCCGGTGAAGTTTTTTATAATGTTTATGATCTTTTGATTTTTAATCGTCATGGTCACTATCATTTTGTTGATTTTAAAAAAGCTAAATTTTCTTATGCAGGACAAAATATAGTTTCTGATTTAATCATGAATCATCATGTAACTGAAAAAATGAAAGTTGAGAAAACCTTTGAAGAGAGTAAAGAAAAATCAAAGAGCAAATCAGAAAATACAAGTATTGGGGCCTTAAAACCTGTCGATGATGGAATTCCCGACTTTAAAAATTACAAAGAATGTTTTCGTGGGAAAAATAAAAGAAATGCAATTCAGGTAACAGAATATATTTTACCAGGGAAAGGGGGGTATTGGGTGCAAAGTGAGTTTCTTAAAACAACTCCTGTCGAAAAGTATAAGTTTGATCTTTGTGGAATTTCTTATTTAGCAAAGACTAAAAATCATATAGAGCTTGTAAAATCTCATCGATTTATTGATTTCGATGAAAGTCTTTTAGGAGATGATAGGGCCTTGCAAGATTCACTTAAAGAATTAGAGATTATCGATAAAAAAAGAATACATGTTCTTAATAATATGAAGGAGAAAAAATAATGAAAAGAGTCATTTTGTTAGTTGTAGGTCTATTGTTCCATTTTAATCTAACTGCCGATCATGATCACTTTTTAGAAGTAAAAGATATTCATGTAAAGGTTAAGGGTAAACACAAAAAAATGGAGTGTTCTAAAAGTCCAAAAGTAATTCATGAGAGAGATCGAATTGTTTTTAAAATAGAACTCGAAGGAAATGGAAAATTTGATTATGAAGTTTTAATTTCAAGAAATGGTTTTATGCCTAAAAATAAAGAAGTTAAGTTCTTTGCAAAGCAGTTTGATCGAAAAAAAGGTGATGTTCGAGTAGGGAGCCGAGTTAGAAAACATCCTGGAAAAAAAACACTTAAGGTTGAATACCATCTTCGTGAAATGGAAAATAATCGAAATGAAGGAACTCTTACAGCTTTTGTTAAATTGAGAAGAAAAAAAATTGAAGTAATTCGAGAGTTTCAAATTCCTGTAGTAAAAAAATTCAATCTTAAAAGAGAGTATGGGCCTCTTTACAACTGTATGGTGACTTATCCCTCTGATATAATCTCCTCTATCTATACAGCTGGTACTGATACTCCCATGGAGATTAATCTATCTCAGACAATGGAAAAACTTCGTTTAGAAAAGCAATCTAAGTCAAAAAGTGTGAATTTCTCTCCTTTTGTTGGAGCGGGAGCATATGGTGCAATGGCAGCTGTAGGTCTTGGTGGTTTTGTTTCTTCTAAAATGAAAGAGGTTTCTCGTCAACATTCAGATGCCATTCATGTAACGACTAATAGCCAGTTACAACCAGGAGATAGTGGTTTTATTTGGTCTCAAAAATCAATGCATAGAGAAGGCTATTCAGTTTCTATGGTTAATCATTGTGGTGAAGAAAAAATGGTTGGACGAGTTTATCACAACCGATATTCTACAGCGCTAGGTGTTGCTCTTGTGAATGCTTTTGCGGGACGTGCAGAAATACCAACACAACAGCAGCAACAAGGGAAATACTCTTCTTCATCTTTTCCTTCCATCTCTACGGGAAATGATAGTGATCTTTTTGAAGTTGAATATGGTGGTCCTGTCATTAATACGTGTAATGAGTTAGATGAAATAATGCAGAGACAAGAGATTTCTTCTCAGTATAAATCAGATACAGAAAGCTCTGATTCTGATTCTGATTCTGATTCTGATTCTGATTCTGATTCTGATTCTAATTCAGAAAGCTCTGAATATGACTCTGAGTCTGAATCAGAGCTTGATGAAGATAATTTTGTTGTGATGGAGTCAGATGATATTTTAGATGATGTTGATTCAAGTGAGGTTTAAGGTGAAGAGAAGTATATCAATTTATCTTTTTTCATTATTATTAACGTGTGCGAATGTTTTTTCACGAGAAATTAACTATGCAAAGTCGGTAGTTATTGATCAAGAAAGAAAGTTTCCTCTTAGTGAAGAAGAGTTTTATAAAGTAGCTCAAGATCTTTATTTGATAGATGCAAAACATGTCAATCTCTTGATCAAAGGAATTGTCAAAAGTGATGGACGTATTTCTTTTGGTGATGGTGTTGATGGCGGTGATGAGAGAGGATATCTTTCTTTTGCTCGCTATCTTCATCAACATGGGAAGACTATTACTTTTAAATTAGTATTGATGGTGGGAGATAATTACTTTGACTCTATTTATCTTGATTTTGATAATAAGAAGTTAAAAAATTCTCTTAGTCGATTTGTCGCCCATTATACAAAAATGGCAAAAATGGCCTCTGCTGACGAGGTGGCGCTCACTGGATTTTCAGGTCTTAGTTGTCAAAATAGCAGGTACATGAAGAGAATGCTTCTTGGAATGAAAGAAATCTACCCTGCTATAAAAATACGTATGGATTGGCCAGGGCCAAAGGATTTTGAATTTAATGAAAATTGCTTAAGTGAAGTAGAGGATCTCATTGACCATCAGGGGGTTGACCTCCCTGACAACCCTTCTTTTGAAGAAGTTCAGCACTATTTAATGAAAGGATTTATTATTTCAAGATTAACTTTTAAGGGAGATTCTGAAGAGCAAGATATTGCTGCAGAAAAAGTTTTTTCAAGACTTGAAAAAGAATCAAAAGTTAGTTTTGGAATATTTTCTCCTATCCCCCCAAATCCATTCTCTTCTAATAATTTAGTAAGAGGAAAATCTACGATGGAAAGGATAAATCAATGGTTCAAGCAAAATTAATAAAAAGTATTATCTGCTTTCTTTTTCCTCTTTTTTTATCTTCTGGATTATATGCAAGTATAACAGAGCAAGACTACAGTCATTCTCCTTATGCTTTTAAAAAAGATTCTCTTCGAGTTTGTCTTTACTATGATGAAGTCCCCTCTTCTCCCGAATATAAATTAGGAGAGATTTACTCGATTATGTTTCAAAATCTTTTGGGTCATTTTAGAGAAGCAAAAGTAGTGAAAAAACCTTTGAAAGATTATCAGTCAGGAGATTTATCCTCTTGTGATCGTGCTGCGTATATTGGGTCTCATTACGCCGCCCCTATGGGGGATAATTTTCTAATGGATATTTATGATTACGAACGTCCCTTTCTGTGGGTCAATTATGGGATTTGGAAGTTATCTGCTTTTGTAGGAGAGCAAGATAATTTTATTAGCAAATATGGTTTTTCTCCTAAAAATCTTTATAGTTTTGATGATCCTGATAGCTATTTTTCAGAAGATCCAAAATTTTATAAATATTTTCATTACAAGGGAAAAAGATTTAGAAAATATGCTCGCTATGAAGAGACAAAAAAGAGAATGGTAACTTCGGCCGAAATCATGCTCGTGGAAAATAAAGATGCTGAAGTTCTTAGCATGGCAGAACATACGGGAAGTAGAGAAAAAACACCTTATGTTTTACATAAAAATAACTTTTTTTATGTGGCAGATCTTCCTTTTAGTTTTATTCATGAATCAGATCGTTATCTTATTTTTTCTGATATTCTCTTTGATTTTCTTCAACTTCCTCCTAGAGAGACAAAGAAGAATGCTCTTATGAGATTAGAAGATATTCATCCTAGAATTCTTCCAGAAGAGGTTTATCGAACAGTTAATGTGATGAATGGGAAATATCAAAATGGGGTAAAAGGATTACCTTTTACAATTTCTGTTATTCCACGACTTATCGATGTGACAGGATATTTAGGGGGAAGTTACCTAGATGTGGCCCTCAATGAGTATGGAGGAAAAGAAATCCTCAAGGCGTTGAAGTTTGCAACAACTAAAAAAGCACGAATTATTTATCATGGCTATACTCATCAGGATGCTGAAAATGCAGAATGTGCTATTGGGGTAAGTGGTGATGGGTTTGAGTTTTGGAATGTGTGTAGCATGAGTCCACTTCGTAGCGACTCAGATAAAAGCATTATGGATAAGCTTATTGCAGGGGAGAAAATCTTAAAAGATGTAGGCCTTCCATATGATGCTTGGGTGACACCACATTATCAAGCATCAGCTCTTTCTTATAAAAAATTCGCTCATTATTTTCCTCGAACAATTCAAAGGATGCGTTATGTTCCTGTTAATCACGATGAATCAGATCGTATTAATTGGGCCGGACAATTTTTCCCCTACACGATTGAAAAAGATTTTTATGGACAGTGGATATGGCCAGAAGCACTTGGCAATGTCTTGATGCCTTTTAGAAAAGTATGTAATCAGTTTTTGCGATCTCCTGAAGAGATCATAGAATCAGTAAGGCTTTTGTCTGTCATTCGTGATAGTTGGGCATCTTTTTTTTGGCACTCTTACCATTTTAATTCTAGTGAGGCCAATAGAAGTCTACACCGAATTGTTGATGCTATTTTAGAAGAAGGCTTTGAATTCATTGATATTAAACAAAAGAAGATTCAAGAAGATGAAGAAAGGATGAGATGGGATAATTAAGATATTGTTTTAGTATCTGAAAGGAAGTGAGCAGGAGGGGGATTTTTGGATATTTTAAAAAATAAATTAAAAAGAAGAGTTGTTTTTTGTTTTGGGACACGTCCAGAGGCCATCAAAATGGCCATGGTCATTCGTTTTTTCTTATCCAAAAAAGATGAATATGAAGTTTTTACTCTATCAACCGGTCAGCATCGAGAGATGTTAAAGCAAGTTATAGATTTATTTCAAATAAAGATAGATTTTGACTTAGATGTGATGAAAGAAAATCAAGATCTTACATTGCTTACCTCTTCCATCTTAGAAAAAACGACAGATGTTTTTAAACAGATACGACCTGACTATGTTTTTGTTCAAGGTGATACAACAACAGCGATGGTATGCTCAGTTGCAGCTTTTTATCAAAGAATTAAAATTTCTCATATTGAAGCGGGTTTGAGATCCTTTGACCTTACTTCTCCTTGGCCGGAGGAAGGCAATCGAAAAATCATCGGAACAATGGCCAATTTTCATTTTTGTCCAACTTCGATTTCTTTTACGAATCTTATGAATGAAAACATAGAAAAGAATGTTTTTATTACAGGGAACACTGTCGTTGATGCTCTTTTTTATACAGTAAATTTGATTAAGACTAATTCAACGTTAAAGTATGAATTAGAAAAGAGATATCCTCGCTTAGCAGAGAAAAGAATTATTGTAACGCTTCATCGCCGAGAATCTCATGGTGAAAAAATGAAAAATGTTCTTAGGAGTATTAAACGAATTGCGATGAATTCAAGTTTTAGTGTAGAGGTTTATTTTCCTGTTCATCTCAATCCAAATGTCAAAGGACTCGTTTATGATTTTCTATCAGGAATTGATAACATTAAATTGCTCAATCCTTTAGGCTATCTTGACTTTACTTATCTTCTCTCAACTTCTAATTTGGCCATTTCTGACTCAGGGGGAGTTCAAGAAGAGGCCCCAACTCTTGGTGTTCCTGTTCTTGTTACACGCGATACAACAGAAAGATTGGAAGGAGTTCAGGCCAATGTTGTAGAGCTTTTAGGAACAGATGAGGAGAGAATTTATGAAAGAGGAATGTATTATCTTCAGCATGAAATGAAAGATATAATTAAAGAGAGATCTATTATTCTTTATGGAGATGGATCTGCCTCAGAAAAAATTGAGAAAGTTATTTTTCAAGAAGGAGAGAAAAAAAGTGACAAACAAGAAAATACAAAAATTAATAAAGAGAGTTCTTTATTCCCTCGGAGTTTTTCTATGTAACCCCTTGATATCTTCAGAAGTAGATGTTTGGACAAACAGAAATTATGTCCTTGCATTAGATAGTGATTATTCTTGGGAAACTCTTTCTTCTTTTGTTGATGAAAAAATAGAAATGGCCATTAATGAGGCCAATGAAGATTTGGACGGTAGTTGCAGTGAAGAGAAGTTGAGATTAATAACATATGGAAAATTAGTAGGATATAACGGTATTCATGATGGTGTCACAGAGAGTTATGCAAAAAACTCATTTGAGCTCTTTGATGATCGCTATTGTTTAAATTTCTCTCAATCTGTTTATAAAGATTTTTCTCTTACAGAGTCTTTTGCTCTTCACTATACAGCAGATGCGATGGGTTGTTCTTTTAATGCGGGCGGGTATGTTGTAGGAACAGATAAGATCGGTCATTTTTTTGCTCAAGGAACTAAAACAGTTTT
>CALDHR010000178.1 GCA_937898585.1 uncultured Oligoflexia bacterium | reverse complement strand
CTTGTACATCTTTATCTTCTTTCACTTCATCTATTAAATCATATTTGGAGGGACCTAAAAATTGAGGGATAAGAGATATTGTATGAATATTAAATGCTTTACCTAAAAGCCACCCCTCTAAGGCCAGCGTATCTGTAATAATGAGATCTGGCATATTATCTAGCATGTGTTGGTAGGCCCCCTGATAAAGAGCTTTTGCTTTGATGGGGACTCGAAAAGCGGGAGCTTTGCGAGGCATTTCAATATAATAATTTTCAAGTGGAATGAGGGAAGCACCTATCTTTTTAATATCTTCCTTAGCGATTTTGTTTAAGGGGTGATCTTTATAACTAGAGAGGTAAAACGTTACTTGACTACCTTTTTGAATATAATCTGAAGCAAGTGAAAGATGGCGATTTAAATGTCCTCGAAACGGAGGTGTGAAAATGGCCACTTTCTGCTGTCCCATAGCGAGATTATAAAAAAGAAGAGTGAGGAGTGTGCCGACTATGTATTTTATTATTTTCATCTTTATCAAATCCTCTTTATGAATGAAAGGAACATACAACTATTCAATATTTTTTTAAAACTATTTTTTATTTCATTAATTTAAATCTATGCATCTTGCGGAATATAGTTTTTAATTAATTGAAAGAGAAACAAGGTTGATTTGTTTGTGAAAAAAATATTTTTTCTGGCCTATATTTTTGTTATGGTGGCCGTGACTAGGCGAGTTGGTGCGGTTGCCTTATTTCATAATGAAGAGATGAATGTTGTTCGATTACAAAATAGTAAAATAGAGCAAAGAGTTCATACCGTTGAAGAAAAACGCTATGTTCAGCGAACTACGGCCCTCTCCCTTCGAGACACATTTTTGTCTTATAAAGAGAGTGACTGGAATTTAGTTGGCGAGATAGAAGTAACTCTCTTTGATGGTGAAGAAATTCTCATTAAAAAAGACAAAGTTATCTCTTACCAGGAAGGATATACCACTTGGATTGGCCGAGTTGATGATGATGCCGCTAACCTAGTGGTGATGACGATTAGAGACGATTCAGTTAGTGCTCATCTTAATTTAGGAAGTAGTATTTACGCAATTCGTCCTCTTGGAGAAGGGTTTCATCTTCTTTTTCAATATAATGATGAATGGAAGAAGGGAAAACCGGACTTTCTTACAGAAGAAGACTTGAAAAACGATTTTCCTCACCTCCATGAAAAACATGTTAATGCTTTGCATGAAAAAGAGACTCTCTCTTCACCTGAAGCCGCAGACAATGGAACATTTGTCGATCTCTATGTTCCCTATACTGATGACGCCGCTGCTGCATCTAGTGATATTGTAACAGAAATTATCTCTGGCGTTGCCTATACCAATCAAATGCTAGAAGATAGCTGCGCTCTTTTTCGCTATCGCTTAGTGGGAACAGAAGAGTTTAGTTATGCGGATTCTTCTGCTGTTTCAGGAGGAACGGTGCTGGGTGAAATTAGCGATCCAGCTGATGGTGTCCTTGATGGAATTGAAACATCACGCGTGGCCCTTGGCGCTGATTTTGTCCAAATTTGGGTGGAAAATATCACTGATGTTTGCGGCGTTGCTTGGGCCCCTTTAACGGCCACTTCTTCAACTACCTACGGTTATAGTTTAATGGTGAGATCTTGTCCTGCCGGAGTGGTGGGCCATGAACTTGGTCACAATTTTTCTTTGCATCACGATCGCTTTCAGGCCAATACTTCAAAACATGATCTCAATGCGGGTTATGGATCAGGTTACGGATTTATCTCTACTCAGCAGAGCTTTGTGACGACTCAATCTTACGCAACGGAGTGTGCTGCCTATGGACTAACTTGTAGCTCAATTCCTTACTATTCAAATCCTAACATTGTCTACAGAGGAGAGAGTATTGGGGTCCCTGGACGAGTTGATGCTGTAGGAAAAATGAACAGTGTTCGCGTTGCCGTTAGCAATATTTATCCTGCGGCCAGTGCTTATTCTGTGGATGTAACGACGGGCTGTGATGCAACAACCGCAGAGAATAAAATAGAGCAAGGGTGTTTTGTGGCCACGGCAACGTATGGTGATTTTCATCATCCCTATGTGAAAATTTTGCGAAAATTTCGTGGAGATTTTTTGCTGAAATCATTGATGGGAAAGCAGTTCACTAAACTCTATTATCGCTATTCGCCGCCACTGGCAAGCTTGATTGAAAAGAGACCATTTTTAAAGAATATTTCTCAGAGTATCCTTTTTCCTATCGTCTTTAGCGTTCAATACTTTTTAGAAATGACAAAGAGTGAATCGCAATGAAAAAAAAGATCACTTTTATTTTCCTCTTTTGTCTTCTGTGGCAAGAGTTGAGGGCCAGCTATTCAACATCTCCCATCAACCGTTCTATGCGCGTGCATAATCCCAGTGCCCTGAGTTGGGGAGGTGGAAGTAAAAATTTGGGCCTTTATTACAGCAGTATTGCGCATACTGAAAATCAAACAGTAAACACCATCAAGCAGTATGATTTTGAAAATGAAACTAGCTATTCTTTATTAGGATTTGCCGATCTTGATATGGTGGTGGCCGATTTTTTTTACCGCAATTTAGAGGACACGGGAAAACAATACATTGATGCACGTGTGTCAGTGGACAAAAAAAAAGAAGAAGAGCTGCAAATTAACGGGGCCATTAATTTAGGTCCACTCAGTCTTGGTCTTGGTTATTTATCTGTTCAAAATGAATATGAGTCGACTTCTCCTCTCTCAACAGCAACTCCTATTGCGCTTGTAACAAAAAAGAGTGGTTATCTTGTGGGATTAGGAGGTGAGTTGTTTGGTTTTAACGCCAATGCCATGGTTCAGTTTTTACAAGAAGAAGGGCAATATACACCCACGCATAATTATACAAAAATGGAATTAGGCGGAGGTCTTAAGCAGGGCCTTCCGGAAATTGGTGTCTTTCATTTTGAAGGGGCCTATCTTTATACACCTGAAAGTAAGTCGGGTTCTAATTCTTTTCAGGGTTATCATGTGATTCCCCTAACGACAGAGATCTTCTTAGAGGGGGAATTTGAGTATGAAGTTATCAATGGTGACTTGGCCGTTCATCTCAATATTCAAAAGCGATCTCAAATAGAAAAAGTTAATTACACCGCTAGCTCAGAGAGAAAAACAGAGACAATTCTATTGGGTGTTGGATCTTCCTTCTTTTATAAAAAGATTTTGGCTAATTATTCTTATAAAAAAGAAGACGTCACTTTTGGGAATATGTTGCGCGAAGAGAGTTCGCATCTCCTTACCTTAGGAGTTCAATTTTGAATATATTAATTATGGTTATCATAAAGTCTTAAATGAAGAAATTAGTTAGGTTGAGAGACCTTCTGTCTAATCTTACCAAACAGTGACTCCCCACTAGGAAGAAACATTTCAATTTCCACTGTATCGTTAGGGCGCAAAAAAGGCGCTTTCATTTCACCTGTCTTAATTTTTTCCAACATTCTTTTTTCTACAATGCACGAATGGCCAACACTCTCATCCTCGTTGGAAACAGTTCCACTTCCGATAATACTTCCGGCCGAAAGGTTTCGCGTTTTAGCAGCATGCTCAATGAGTTTACCAAAAGAAAAATGCATAGCACCTGCATTTGGTTTTCCAAAAAACTCATCGTTAATTTTGCTACACAGAGGAAGATGAACGCGCATTTCTTTCCAATGCTCTTGGAGCTCATCGGGCGTTACCGCCACAGGCCCAAAACTCGACGAGGGTTTTGATTGAAAAAAGCCAAAGCCGGCCGCCAGCTCACTAGGGATAAAACCGCGCAAACTGACATCGTTGATAATGGTAATAAGTTTAATATGTTTTTCAGCATCTTTTTCTTTAATGCCCATAGGAACAAAATCTGTAATGATACCTACTTCCGCTTCGAGATCAGTACCTGCCTCTTCGCCGTGAAAAGGAATATCTTCATAAGGTTTCAAAAATGTATCGCTTCCACCTTGATACATGAGGGGAACAGTTTTCAGCGTTTCAGGAGGGGCCGCATTTCTTGCGCGTCGCACCAGCACAACATGTTGGATAAAGGCCGAACCATCCATCCAGCCGAAACTTCGCGGTAGAGGGGAATGGCATTTTGTCTCGTCAAAAGGCGAGGCCTCTTTATCAAGTTTTCCTGCATTGAGGGCATCATAAATTTCGCAAAGAGATTTTTCCACTTTATCCCAATTCTCAATGGCCTCACGCATTGTGGTAGGACATTTACTTTCAATGCATTGCTTTAAATCTCTACTTACAATAAAGAGTTTTCCGTCGAGGGTGTTATCATCAAGAGTTGCTAATTTCACAGTAAAGTTCCTATTAAAAGATTTTAAGATTTCCTTGTCTTCTAATTATTGCTAACATGACTCTGTCTTAACTGTCTATTCATAAGGAGAAATACAATGGCAAAGAAACGCGTTAAAGTCGCCGTAACAGGTGCAGCAGGACAAATCGGTTATGCTCTTCTTCCAAGAATTGCCTCTGGGCAAATGTTTGGACAAGACGTCGAAGTTGAATTGCAACTCCTTGAACTTCCTGCGGCCCTTGGCGCTCTTCAAGGTGTGGCCATGGAACTCGAAGACTGCGCTTTTCCTCTTTTAAAAAATGTTGTGTGCACTTCTGATTTAAAAGAAGTTTTTTCAGGTGTTAATTATGCCATTCTCGTAGGTGCTATTCCGCGAAAAGATGGAATGGAGCGCGGTGATTTACTTAAAGTTAATGGCGGAATTTTTGCCCCTCAAGGAAAGGCCATCAATGATCATGGCGCTAGTGATGCACGCGTCTTTGTGGTGGGAAATCCTTGTAATACAAATTGCTTGATCGCCATGCATGCGGCAAAAGATATGCCAAAAGATCGTTTTTTTGCCATGACAACACTTGATGAAAATCGCGCCAAAGCACAGTTGGCCGTTAAAGCAGGTGTCTCTATTGAAGAAGTGAAAAAAATGACTATCTGGGGAAATCACTCGGCCACTCAATATCCCGATTTTTATAATGCTACCATTAATGGAAAGAGAGCAACGGACGTTATTTCAGATCACGCTTGGCTCAAAGGTGATTTTCTTTCCACAGTACAAAAACGTGGGGCCGCCATCATTAAAGCACGCGGACTTTCTTCTGCTGCTTCTGCCGCCAACGCCATTGTTGATGGAATTTATAATCTCTCCCACGATACGCCTAGCGGAGACTGGTATTCAGTGGCCAAATGCTCAACGGGAGAATATGGGGTTGATGAAGGACTTATCTTTTCTTTTCCCTGCACCACCAAAGGTGAAAAAGTTGAAGTGGTTAAAGGCGTAGAGCTTGATAGCTTTGGACAAGAAAAATTCAAAGTGACGCTGGATGAACTTAAATCTGAAAAAGAGGCCGTTAAAGAATTAAAACTTATTTAATAGTTATTCAGCAATTATTCAGCTGGTGGTGTTTTTTCATCACCAGTTAAGTAATAGCGAGCATATTTTTTGTCTTCCACCATGATGTGGGAAATAAGCCACATTTTAAAAAAATCAAAAACAGAAGAGGGAATTCTTCCCGTGACTCCTTTAGAAAACTCATCGCGGTAAGCATGTATTTTTTTTAAGAGGTTTGTGTGGAGTTTTTTGTGATTTTCAGCATCAGGATAGTCAATTTCTTTGAAAAAATCTTCTTCTTCTTTAAAATGATCTTCCGTGTAACTGACAAGTGAGTTGAAAGCAATGGTCATCTCTTCTTTACTTTTGAGCATTTTATTGAGGCGATGCAGGTTGGACATACGAGTAATGAGCTCGAGGTGTTCCTTATCCATACTCTTAACACCAATGTCGAGATCCTTTGTCCATTTAAGTTCTTCTTGAATTAATGTCATTTAGAGTGCTCCTGCTGGAAAAGAGAAGTTGTCATCTGTTGAGTTTGTTCCCGTACTAAGCCGAGTTCCACTGGGAAGGCAATCGCTATCATCGCCATTACTAACATCCCAGCTTCCGTAATCATCGTAGCAACCCACGCCAGAATTCTCGTCACCGCTAGCATTCATATTAGCGCCTGTTGTTTGGATCATTTCAGATGATACGGCGGTGAAGTTTTTATTCCATTCACGAATTTGAAGGCGAATGCGTCCTTTCGTCTCAAGTGCTTCATTGAGGCATTTAAAAGTATAAAAAGGTTGAACATAACCTTTAAGAGGATCACTGACAGTTTGATCGCGCAAATATCCTGCAAGAGCAGAAGAATCACTTGTCTCGTAGTATTTAGGATAATTAACAAGAGCATCATCGTCATAAAAGACAGTGTTCAGGGCAAAAAGGTGAGTGTAGTTGGCAATATAGCGATTAGTCATAAAAGTTGTGCCACTGAGATGAGTTTTTGAAACAGGAGCGGGGAGTGTTTTTGTCAAGGTAAGGCCACTTGAAGCGGGATAGAGTTCTTCTTGAATGTTGCCATTAGTATCCACAACGCCTGAATCTTTTCCGGCACCTGTGATACATTCATTTTTATTTCCTCCGCAATCATGCAAGCTAGGAATAGAGGCCGTATAAGCATCGGGAATTCCATCTGAGTCGGTATCAGTGCAAGTGGGAGTAATATAAATATAGCTTCCATCATTGCAGTTTGGTCCATCGCTATCGGTGTAATCAGCGCCGTAGGGATATTTACAGAGCTCTTCATTGGTGGAGGCCGTAATATAAGTTCCTGCTGCTGGAGCTCCCGTTATTCCCGTTAAATCAGCGGGACAAGAAGCAGAGGTATCTACGATAATGGTTTTACTAATAGCATTGTTATTGTCACCGTCTAGCAAGTCGTTAGTTGTGCGAAAATATTGGTATTGGTAAAAATGAAATCCTTGATAAGAGACATAATCACAGAGACCTTCAGGAACGACAAACTTAACAGTTGCACCATTTAAGTAGAGAAGAAGTTCTTCGGCCTCCATCCAGCAGAGAATATCAGAAGAGCTCAAGTTTGTGCTGGCCCCTAAATCACTATCTCCGTCGCGCAAATTAGTGGGAGAAATTTCACAACTGAGATTAGATGCATTGAAGTTACTTCGGTGCATGTAATATCCAAGAGCGCTATTTTCATGGGCCAAATAAATACTGCTGGCCGTTTGATCTTCTGTGATGACTTCAGTGGGAGGAGCATCTTCTTTTTTATCCCACCGGGTAAGGCTATCTGGACGGCATCCTGTGAGAGAGATGAGGATTATAGTGAATAAAATCAATCTTGTATTGTTCATAAAGAGTATTCTCCTTGCGCATTTGGTCTGATTTTATCACTGTTTTTTTTTTGGCAAAAAACTAGCGCTAAAGACCACTTTTTTCCTCATCTTGAGGGGCCGTGCTCTTAAGGAGAAGATTTATCTATCTATTTATCTTTTATATTTTAAAGTGAGGGAGTAATCCATGCAGACTCAAGACATTAAAAAAATATCGCTGGTGATGAACTTCACCCTTTTTTTCCTTTTTATTCTCTCTGTTTCTTCTATTTTTATAGCAAAAAGTCTTTTTTATGGTGAATCAAGACCTAGTTGGGCCAATGATTTAGCGGATAAGCTCAAGAGTCGTAAAGTTGATGGTTTTGTTCTTAAGAGTGGAGAGTTGAAGGAAAAACTTAACCAACCTGAAATGGCCATTATTAAAAAAGAGTTAAACTATCTAACGAATTCTTCTTCTAAAGAGGTATTAAAGAAAAATTTTCAAACAAGTCATCGTGAGATTGTAGACTCTCTTAAAGAGCTTCGCCATGATTCGCTGAAAAGTAAGATTGCTGATTTCCAAAAGATGCTGAAAAATCTTTCCTTTGAAGAAATGGATCTTTTAGAGAAAGGAAAAATTCATCAGCAATTATCTATTATGCGTATGAGTATTAATCAACTTAAAGATGACAAAGTGAAAGAAGCTCTTTTTTCTCAGCTGGGCACAACGGCAAAGCATTTAAACGAAATGAATTTCATTCGAAATAATTTTCGCTTGCAAGAAGTTTATCGGCAGTCAATATTAAATAAATTAAAACCTTACATGAGTCAGGCAACACCTTTTACATCAGAGAAAAGAATTATTTATAACTCTCTTGTCATATTGATGGCGTTGATGGCCCTTGGATCAATTATTCTTTTTAACTTGAAAAATAAAATGCCTCTTCATTTAGAAGTTCCTAAAGAAAAAAATGTCGCCGTCTCTGTTAAAGAAAAGAGTCCGGGAATGATGGAGTCTGTGATTCCTTATCCTCAGGCCATTGTTGATGAGAATGAAAAAATTGTTTGGTACAATGATTCATTTGCCAAAGTTTTTAATCTTATTGAAGAAGAGAATTCTGTTCAAGGTCATTATGAGTGGAGTTTTATCAAGCGATTTACTGACTTAGAGGAGAAAAAAAATCCTTTTTATCAATTAACCACAGATGAAGAATATTTAGAAATTCCTTTGACGGTGACATTGAAGAGTAAGGAACAAGAAAAATATCAAATGACGGTGAAAAAGAAATGTTTTGAAGATGATTTTGGTAAAATTCATTCGAAATATTTTATTTTCTTTTACCCTAAAGGTCTTGAGAATAATAAAGAACAATCTCTTGCAAATTCTATGATGGATCCTTCCTTTTATCTTTTTTACTATCCTTATGAGAATAACTCGGCGATGGATTTAAGTGATGTGGTGGAGAAAATTATTTTTAACTTTAATTTGCGCATTCAGCAGAGTGAAATTGTGATTCAAAATGATATTTCTCAAAACTTCATGATTCAACGAAATGCTCAAGACTTGGTGGAAATGCTCATCTACTTTTTCCACTACATTATTCTGTCTATGGAAAAAGAGAGCGACTCAGAGGCCGTGAAAAAAATAACATTACTAAAAAGAGTTAAAAGTTCGCGCTACTATTTTCAAATTTCTTGTAAAGTTAAAGAGAGTCATTACATTTTAGATTTAGTTGAGCGCTTTAAAATGAAGTCAGAGAGTCTTGGCATTGGGCTTCACCTTACTATCTTTAAAAACCAGCAAGCTCATCACCATGAAGACGTCATGATTGATTTTGACTTAACAGATGTCTACTTGAAGAGAGTTGTCACGAATCCTTCCTACACGGCCACTCTCTAGATAATATTAGATGCAGAATCACAATATACTATCGTTAAGAGCTTTCATTTTTTCGGCAGATGACTTCATGGACTCATGATAAATTCGACCACTGAAGTTGCGATTTGCTTCATTAAAGAGTTGAAGGTTCATTAGATTGTCATTGCCTATCTTGTTTTGGATTTTTTTAAATATTTTTCTATATTTTTTTCTTGTCTTTCTAATTCTTTCAGAGCCTGTTACGAGCCTTAGCTTTCCTTTTACATCATTTTTTGAAGGATATCTTAAGAAAGCATAGCGTAGACTTTGATTGCTTTTACTCCCTGGGTAAAAAGTAATAGCTTCTGGCCTCTCTTGAACATAATAACATAAAATAAGCATCTGCCATTGAGCCTCAAAGAGTCCTTTAAGTGCAATCATTCTATAGAGAGGTTCATCGCAGGGTTTGAGCGAAGACAAATTTTGATAAATATCTAAGAAGTAAATTTTTTCTCTTTTTATTAACTTTTCAATAGTATTGCCTCTGTAAGAGCATAGAACCTCTGGATTTTTCAAAGCTTCGAGCTCTGACTTATATTCATTTAAAATATTTAAAATGATGGACTTTTGAGAGGGGTCTAAAAGACATGTAATTTCTTTTTTATTTCTAGTTGAACTTTTTGATATTGATGATGAATCAATGGTATTTTGTAGGCCAGAATTTTGTGAAGTACCCTTTTTTTTACCGGAGAAATCTTCTGTATTTTCTCGGGTAGATTGATTTTGTTTTATTTCTATTGGTAAACTTTTGTCACAGCTCTCTCGCAATATCCCTTCTAATACAATTTTTCCATCATTATAGACTCTTTTCTCTATTAATTTTCCCTTTGGATCAAAAATCATTTCGTTGCCATGTTTTATATATTCACTATCTCTTTTTATTTGGCACCATTTAAGCGTATTGCCTGTAATAGATGACTTCATTTTAAGTTCATATTCATTATCACAGCAAAGTAACTCTTGTTCTTGTGAATAGAGTGCTCGACTATTGAGTAATAATAAAAATAAAATAATATTTAAATTGTATTTCAAAAAAATCTCCATGAGTATTTAAGAGAGGTCTCTAACAGATGTCTATTTGAAGAGAGTTGTCACGAATCCTTCCTACACGGCCACTCTCTAAGTTTTTCAGTAACTCTTCAAAATATAATTTTACTTTGTAGCACTGTTCCGCAATATCAGGCAGGGCAGTGCTTTCAATGGATTCACCAATTTGAATATTACCGATAAAAAAAAGATGATTATTCTCAGATCCTAGATGATTTGGGGTTCCCCATTCATTCAACTTGGCGCCCATCTTAAGAGGATGATCTTGAATGATTTTTTTCAGAAGAAGGTTTTGAACGAGAGGAGAATGTATTCTGCTGAGATGATAAGTAGGGCCAAGACAATTAATCACAAGATCAAATTTACTCATTAATTCATCATTGATTTTGCGAACTCTTTTTTTCTTAAGAGTAAGAATTTTATTTTGCACTAAAAGACACATTTCCTCATGAAGAGTTTGTGGGATGCGGTGGCGCTCAACATTCCAAAAACTCCAGAGATATTTTAAAAACTGCCGCTGTTCTTTTTGATGAAGAGCGTGCCACATATGATTAATGTGGTGTCGTATCTGTTGAATAAAATCATGGAAAGAAGGCCGTCTTACTCTTTTGCGAAACACATTTATTTCATGAACTAAATCGATAAGTTTAAAAGACTCTGCTAAGTTTGTGGCCACAAACTCTGTTCCTTGTGGATCTTTTTTCTTACTTGTGGGGAAAAGAGCATGACGTGAAACTGCTTCTATCTTCGCCTCGGGATAGAGAGAGTGCACATAAGAGGCCATATCACTCATGGTGAGCCCTGTTCCAAGTAAAAGAATAGATTTTATTTTTTCAGAGGAAAACTCATTTATCTTTTTTAATTCTTTCCAAGGCCTTTCAATGTAACAAGAGGAGTGGCCATCTTTAAGGTTTACTTGGATGTTTTTATGGCCCTCTAAATTGCCCAAGGCAAAAAGAGTGTAGTGAAAGTTTGAATAAATTCTCTTTTTTCCCGTAAGAGTATGTTCTTGGTAATCAATAATTTCATCTTGAACCCAATGAATTTCAATATTTTCTTGGGAGACAAGAGTTTGCTTTAAATGAAGAAGATATTTGCCGTAATGACTCCGACAAGCGTAACTCATTTCTTGATAACAATAACCATTCTCCTGACTCCAACGAATAAAATGATGGGGATCATCGCGAAAAGGCGACATACTTTTTGCAGGAACATTGAGTAGATGAGAAGAGTAGGTGGTTACATAGGCCGGACCGGTATAGTGAAAAGATTCTTCTTTTTCAAAGAGGTAGAGTTTAAGTTTTATTTTTGAATTTTGCTGCCTCCAAATATCCCTTAGGTAACAGGCCATTGTGATACCAGAGACACCCATACCCACAATTCCAATTTGAATCATTTTTTTCCCCTCTCAATCTAATATTAAAGATAGTGTCGAAAAAAAATGAAATTGTCTTTAAAAAAGATTCTTAGAGGTGCGTATTTTTTTGCATTATTTTAAGAGAAATGGAGTTGTTGCCAATATGGCGAAGATAAAAAATACTAGTGAGAATCTTCTTCTCTTCCTGGGTAAGATCTCCCATTTTTCCCCATTTTTGTACTCGTTGACGAAAAACTTCAGCAAATGAAATGGCCGCTGCCACAGAAATATTAAAACTCTGAGTCATTCCTACCGAAGGAATAAGAATATTCTCATCGCTCATCTTTAAAATCTCTGGGGAGACGCCATCTTTTTCGTTACCAAAGACAAGGGCACAGGGACCTGACGTGAAATCCACATCATAAAGAGATTTTGCTCCCTCCTGAAGGGCCGTTGTATAAATTTTATATCCGCGCTCTTTGAGGGAAGTAATACATTCTTCTCCACTATACCACTTAGTAAGAGAAATCCATTTTTCGCTTCCCTTAGAAACATTGCGCACTCTTTTAATTCTTTTTGATTGAATAGCATGCATGGATTGAACGCCAAAATTTTCAAGGCTTCTCATAACAGCAGAGATATTGCCCACATCATAAAGTGTATCTGTAACGGCCGTAACAGAGAATGTTCTCTCTTGAACTAATTGTGCAATTTTGAGCTTCCTTTCTTCTGTCAGCAGCTCTCCGAGGTGATGTAAGACATCTTCACAAGGAAAAAGGCCGCCCTCAATATCAATGGAGTTATTGTAGGGAAAAAGTGGGTTTGTCGTTTTTATTGTCATGATCACTTAGTAAGTGGCCAAGGAAAAAAAGACAAGGAAATTCATTAATGCACAGAGGGGTTTTTCTCAGAGACATAAAGTTTAAATAACTTATCTTTATTGCGTCTAATAACGCATTCACCTAGATTTCTTTTCTCAATAATATATTGGTAAAAGTCGGGATGAGTGTCGGAGACTTCAAGAACTGATTTTCCTTCATGCTCGCCAAAGTCAATATAAACATGGTTTTCTTCAATAATGCCCGTGACGGGGCTAATTTCATTTTCATTAAACATCGATTCCATCCCTCCTTGGAGTTATCTTCTATCTTCTATTGTTCAATAAAATTTTAAAAAATGAAATTTATTTATGAGAGGTTACTCATATTTCTTATAATAAAGTTGCCAAAGATTTTTAGTTCACTACTAAAAGTTTGATTAAAGGAGTCTTTTAATACTTGAAATATTTTTTGATTTTTTTCAGGTGGACGAAACGGACGAGGAGAGATCATTGCCGCGTAGATATCACAAGTGTTGATGAAAAACAGTTCGGCCCCATAGACGCAGTAGTTGAGGTAAGTGTTATCATAGAGACTTGACGTAATATGGTGACTTTCAATCATTTTAAGCGTGTTTTGTGAGAGAACAAGCTTGCCGCGAATAAGATCAAGAGAATATTTTTGATGGCGATTCATCTGCTCTTTTTCTTCTTTCGTGAGAGGGTATTTGCTAAAGAGAAGAGGAGGAATAAAAGCATTGCCGATATCTTTGATGAAGGAAGTGAAAAAAAGCTCTTCTTTTTGATTGGGCGTAAAGAAATTGGCCTCAATAGAGAAAGCAATAAAGAATAAACTACTGAGAAACCCTTGCTTAATTTCATAGGGAAAAGGATATTTTTGTGTAGAACGAATAAGCTCAAAAGTATATTTCGGTCTTAGAAGTAAACACTCATAAATCATCCCCACTGATTGAAGAATGATTTGGAGCAAAGGATGATAAAAAGGATTCATCATATAGAATTGGTAGGCCAAAAGGAGGTAATAACTGGTCAGTTGGAGGTTTTTGTCGATATTACCCATTGAAAGACCACGGGCATTAAGCCGAAGCTTTTCAATAATTTGATTGAGAATAAAATCATAATCTTTTTCAAAGACCATAAAGCGTTCATAGTTTCCAAATTTTTGGAGAAAATCACTTCCCTCTTTTTCAAGAAATTCATTGTTTTTTTTAATAAGCTCAATGTTTGAAGGCGAGATGGCAAAAATAGAAACTCTTTGATTGCGAAAAAAAGCAAAATGTTGAAGAAAAGGAATTTCCCTTGTTTTCTGAGAAGAGATTAATTCTTGAATATCAAAATTGTGTAAACTCATTATTTTCGATTATGACAAAAAACAGAGAAATATCTATGGATGCGCACCTTGCCTATTGACTCTTCGGCCCGACATCGTTAAATCACTATAAGTCGATATTGTAAGAGGATTTG
>CALDHR010000177.1 GCA_937898585.1 uncultured Oligoflexia bacterium | reverse complement strand
CATCTAGCGCAAGAGCGCCCTCTTTGATGACAGAGAGATCATGGTCGGTGAGATGACGACCATCTTTTTGATGAACACCTTGAAGGGTGACAAGCTCACCAATATTTTTATAAAGTGTAATCACTGTTGTTTAGCTCCATGGATGAAGGAATATTAAAATGATGTTTTTGCGCCCACTCTTGAGCGATGGGGTAACCGGCATCAAAATGGCGCACAATTCCCATTCCTGGATCTGATGTTAAAACCCTCTCAAGCCTCTCGTCCATCTCTTGAGATCCATCGGCCACAATCACCATTCCCGCATGAAGAGATTGCCCCATCCCCACGCCGCCTCCGTGATGAAAACTCGTCCAGCTGGCGCCGCCAATGCTATTGATGAGTAAATTGAGAATGGGCCAATCGGCCACAGCGTCAGAGTCATCGCGCATGGATTCAGTTTCTCGGTGAGGAGAGGCAACGGATCCTGAATCGAGATGATCGCGTCCAATGACGATGGGAGCGCTTACTTTTTTCTCGCGCACAAGGCGGTTAAAGAGAAGGGCCGCTTGTTTTCTTTCGCTAAAATTAAGCCAGCAGATGCGCGAAGGAAGACCTTGAAAGCTCACCATCTCGCGTGCTTTTTCAAGCCATAAGGCCAGTTTTTTATTGGAGGGAAATTCTTTTAAAAGAGCGTCGTCTAAAACGTGAATATCATTTTCATCTCCCGAAAGGGCCACAAAGCGAAAAGGACCATTACCGGTGCAAAAAAGATCGCGGATATAAGCGGGAACAAAACCGGGAAAACTAAAAGCATTTTCATGTCCTCCGCGGCGGGCCCCTTCGCGCAAGTTGTTGCCGTAATCAAAAACGTGAGCGCCTTTTTGCTGAAATTGTTGCATCACCGTGACATGCTCTTTCATACTTTCATAACTGAGAGTGGTGTATTTTTGGGGATCACTTTTGCGAAGGTTGCACGCTTCACTAAAAGAGAGATGGCGCGGGACATAGCCATAAAGAGGATCATGGGCCGATGTTTGATCCGTGACAAGATCGATGGGGCCGTTTTCTTTTATGAGAAATTCTAAAAAATCGGTGGCGTCTCCTACAACGCCGATACTGATGGCCTTTTTTTCTTTTTTTGCTTCTATGGCCAATTGAAGGGCAGAGGAGAAATCTTTTGCTAAGACATCGAGGTATTTTGTTTTTATTCTTTTTTCAATGCGCGAAAGATCCACATCACAGCCAAGAAAAACGCCTTGACTCATTTTAACAGCAAGAGGTTGTGCGCCGCCCATTCCGCCAAGCCCTGCGGAGGCGACAATTTTTCCTTGAAGTGTTGATCCTGCTCCGTAGTGTTTTTCGGCAGCGGCCATAAAAGTCTCGTAAGTGCCCTGCAAAATTCCCTGACTTCCAATATAGATCCAAGAGCCGGCCGTCATCTGTCCATACATGATGAGATTTTTTTGTTTCAATTCATGAAAGTGCTCCCAGGTGGCCCAACTTCCCACAAGATTCGAATTAGCTAAAACAACGCGAGGAGCGTTCTCGGGAGATTTAAAAACAGCGACGGGTTTTCCCGATTGAATAAGAAGTGTTTCGTTATTTTCTAAATTTTTTAGGGCCTTAATAATTTGAAAAAGAGATGTCTCGTCTCGCGCGGCCTGACCATTTCCCCCGTAGACAATGAGGTGTTCTCTATCTTCGGCCACATCGGGGTGAAGGTTATTGAGCAAACAGCGCAGGGCCGCTTCTTGGTGCCAACCTTTGCAGTTAAGTTTATTGCCGGTGGGTGGAAGAGGAATATCATGTTGTACTTTATCCATAGTTTTTCCTTTGAAGTTTTTTTGTCCTTATAAAACTAGTAGAAAAGAGATGAATGTTCAACAAAAGTGAAAAACAATTTATGACAAGAAAAGCGCAAAAATCCCTCTTGAGAAAAGAGGGATACTATTCAATTCTTTTTTCCACTATCCAGCAAATAATGGTGGCCCTTTCCACTTATTTTATTATTAAGGCCACCTCCAAAGCAACAGAGCATGAGATGAGAGAATCCATGAGGTATCTTCTTTTTTTTGCCGCCTCCCTTATTGTGGTTTACATCCCCGTCGCCTTGGCAAATTTCTTTCAGGCCAAATGGGCCATTAAGTCTTACGCTCATTTTATGAGAGACTTTTCTTCCTTTTTTTTTAAAAGACCATCTTTTAGAGAAGGATCTTTTCGAAGAGAAAAGGAATCTCTTGTTACTCATGAGGCCTTCAATATTTATAGGGAAGCGACTTCTCTTGTGACGCAAGTCTATTCAAGTTGCTTGAATTTTTTATTTAATATTATCCTCATAGGCCTGGTGATTCATCAAGAGATTATGCTTTGGTACTTAGGCGCCATCGTTGTTTTATTTATAGCAAAAAAAATCTCTAATAAAATAATTAGTGATGTGGCCCAAAAAAAACAACAAAGCGAAGTGAGTTTTTATTCTTTAATTTTAAAGAGCTGGGATAATATTACTTTGGGAAATAAGTGGAATTTCTCTCTCTGGGAAAAGATGTTTAAAGAGAAAGAAAAATACTTTACTTTCATGACGCAAAAAGAGGATTTAACTCGAAGTATTGTAAGTAGCTTGGCCGTTATAGCAGGAACACTTCTTGTGGGATTTGGAATAGGAAAATTTTTTTATGAAAACATCAATGATGTAAGCAAAGTCTCCATGATGATTGTCACCATGCCAAGGCAACTTCAAATGATTCAAAGCATTTTTATGTTTTTTAACTTACTGCTTAGTTTTAAATCAGTGACCACGAAAATAGAGGGGCTCAATGGATTATTTAATCTCTCCTTTGAAGAAGAAGAAAAAAAAGTTATCTCGCGCATTCAGTTGAACGAATTAGAAGTTGTAAGGATGGGGTATCAAAAAGAATCTTTTAATCTCGTGAGTTTTTATGATTATTTGAAAGACTTAAAGGTGGGAAGGGTAACAGTTCGAGGAAAAAATGGATCGGGAAAATCAACTCTTCTCAATTATCTCAGTGAAAAATTTCAAGATGAATCGTATCTTTTGCCTGCTCATTTTAAATCTTTGCTTTTTGAAAATTACAAAATGAGAGAGAAGTCTGATGGGGAGCAATTAATGGCGGCCTTTGATGAAATTCAAGAAAACTTTTCACAGAA
>CALDHR010000176.1 GCA_937898585.1 uncultured Oligoflexia bacterium | reverse complement strand
GTGGAGAAAAACGAGCATCTTCTTTTGAACCAAAAACGAGGCGAAAGACTTTCCCTTCACGTCTTGCAAATTCCATTTCTGCACTGATCTGACTCTTACTTCCCCTGTAGGGTCCCTCACGATTAGTCTTGTAAAGGCCTTTTACTTCAACGACGCTTTTTTCTTCAATAAAATCAGGGACAAACCCAACTCCTTTGAGGAAAAATTTCTCTTTATTTTCAGGGTGCCTCATTACCTCATGGGCCATAAAAGAGTGAAATTTCACCCCTAAAAAACCTGGTTTCCATCCGTCGATAATCTTTTCTGTAATGATAGAGACTTGTTCTAAGGTAGGAGGACTACCGCTGAGCTTTAATTTTTTTTGGCATCTGTCGGACAAATCAAAAGTTAGATCGCCAAACTCTTCTTCTTCACTACCAAGAGAAAGTATTCTCACAACTTTTCCTTGAGTTTCTGAATTTCTCAAACGCTTGAGCTTCTGAGGAGTTTCCACAAGGGGATTAATATCCAAGCCCATTAAAAAAGAGGCGTAAAAATAAAAATAAAAAAGAAAAATCAATCTCATGAACTTGCTATTTCTTGCTGTTAATTTCTTCCTCGATGCGCAGAAGCTGATTATATTTTTCAGTTCGATCGCTGCGACACAAGGAGCCTGTTTTTATATGTCCAGCGCCTGATGCTACCGCCAAATCGCTAATAAAGCTATCCCCTGTCTCTCCTGACCGATGGGAAATAATGGCCTTATAGTTGTGTTCATAGGCCATGAGCAAGGTTTCAAAGGTTTCTGTCAATGTACCAATTTGATTTACTTTTACAAGAATGGAATTCGCTTCTTTTTGTTTAATCCCTTCTTCTAAAATTTTTTTATTGGTGACAAAAAGATCATCTCCCACCAACATGACTTTGCTACCTAATTGCCCCGTCAATTGGCGCCATCCTTCATGATCCTGCTCATCGAGTCCGTCTTCGATGCTGTAGATAGGATATTTGGCGCACATTTCGCCATAATAGCTGTTGAGCTCACTGCTGTTTTTCTTTTTTCCTTCAAATAAGTAAGAACCGCCCTCATAGAATTCGCTGGCGGCACAATCAAGAGCGAGGTCAATATCGCGCCCTGGATTGTATTTTGCTTTTACGATGGCCTCCATCAAAAGCTCGATGGCCATCTCATGACTCTCTAAATTAGGGGCAAAGCCACCCTCATCGCCTACATTGGTAGAAAGATTTTTCTTTTTTAGCAAATCCTTTAAGGCGTGAAATACTTCAACTCCGGCCCGCAAATTTTCACTAAAGCTGGCCTTCATTTTTGGCACAATCATAAATTCTTGAATATCGAGATTATTGGCGGCGTGCTGTCCTCCATTGAGGATATTCATCAAAGGAAGGGGCATGGCCAATTTTCCTAACTGATTGGGTATGCGCAAATATTCAAATAAATAGCGGTAAAGGGGCATTTTTTCACTGAGCGCCCCAGCGCGCGCGGCGGCCATACTTACGGCCAAAATGGCGTTGGCCCCCAATTTTTTCTTCTCCGCTGTCCCATCTAATTCAAGCATCACTTCATCGATTTGTTTTTGCTGCGTGCTTTTGAGCCCTTTGAGTTTTGGCCCAATGATATCGTTTACATTACTAACGGCCTTCATGACAGATTTTCCGCAATAACGAGTGGCATCTCCGTCGCGCAATTCTAAGGCCTCTTTACTTCCCGTTGAAGCACCAGAAGGAACAGCGGCCCTTCCCATGAGTCCTGATTTTGTATAAACATCGGCCTCAATGGTGGGGTTTCCTCGTGAATCTAAAATTTGTCTTGCTACTATTGTTGAAATTTCACTCATTTTTTATTCTCCGTCTTTCTCTTATATTGACTCTATCGAAAAGATATTTGCTTGTGAATTAAATTTTGTCATGGCCAGTTCTTTATCTTGCAGCATTAAATCATGAACAAATTTTTTATAAGGTGATGGGTTTTTATCAAAATAACGTTTTAATGTAGCGTAATTATCCTTTGGCGAAAAAAGAGTCCCTAGATCTCTATACGTGTTTGCTAGTTTTCCCATAAGCTTCTTTTTTTTATGGTGCGGGACTAAGAGAAGGGCCGAATAGATAGCGAAGCTCAATTGGTAGTCATGATAAGAAGTCACCATTTTTGCTGCATAATAAATCCATTTCCTTAAATCTCTAGCATTCAAAAGAGATTCTTCTTTTACGGTCTCACTTAGTTGATAGTAAAATTGCTCTAGCACCAAAAGTTTTTTTCTATCTTTTCGCACAATATCTTCTTTTGCAATTTTCCTTAAAAGTTGTGTATGAGTATTTACCATCTGAACAAGGATGAGTTCTTTTGTACTTTCAAGGGGAAGGCAAGTGATATGAGGTGTTGCTTCAAGGGAAAAGATGAGGTTGTTGTAAAATGCAAGAAATAAAAGTGATAATAAAAAAATGTTTTTCATCCTTCCCTCCATCTCTCTATTATGGCAAGGTCAGCACCTCCTTACAAAAAATAAAAAAAAGAGTGAATTTTTTTCACGTAGTAATAATTGCTTAAAAAAACAGGAAGAATCATCATGAAATTATACCAATACGAAATTTCTCCTTTTGCTCATAAGGTTCGATCTGCTCTTCAATATAAAAATATTCCTTTTGATGTTGTAAATATCAACTTGCTTGATTCTCTTTTAGGGAGAGTAAAGAGACTCTCTTCTCGTGCAAAGCTTCCTCTTCTTGAAGATGAAGAAAAGAAGGTTTTTGTTCCTGACTCCAGCGATATTATCGCTTACCTCGATGAAAGGTTTCCTGACAAACCTCTTCTCCCGCAAGATCCTTTTTTGCGAGCACAGGTGATGATGATGGATGATTGGGCCGATGAAGTTTTGTATTTCTACGAACTTTACTTTCGTCTTGTGGCCAAAGAGTATCGCGCTCATTGGATTAAAGAGGTCAGTAAAAATGATATTTGGCCGCTGCGCTTAA
>CALDHR010000175.1 GCA_937898585.1 uncultured Oligoflexia bacterium | reverse complement strand
TTTAATTTTTTTTTTTTTTTTTTTTTTTTTTTATTTATTTTCATTTTCTTTATAAAAATATTTACCAATTTCCTTTACCAATTTAATCAGATTTGTCAGGATTGTTGATTATGATTAAAAAAAGTAAATTGCCAATATTTCTCATTATCCCTTTTGTTTCTATTTTGATACTTATTGTTCAAATTTTCAATATGAAAAAAAACAATCTCTCTTCATGGAAAGGGGGAGGTTTTGGGATGTTTAGCAGTATTGATGCTCCCATACATCGCTCTATGAAATTAACGGTATTAGTAGAAAATAATAAAATGTTACCTATTCAAATACCTCGGGTATTGAAAAATCATGCCAATTTTATCTTAGTCTTTCCAAGTAATGAGAATATCTTTTCTTTTAAAAAAAAAATAAGAGAAATGGTATGGTTTGAAAGAGATGGTTTTCTCTTGCCTCTTCATGAAGAAATTTTGAAAAATGAAAATATTTACAGTGACCCTCCTCGGCCAGTTTCAATTAAAGAAATTGAGATTGATTTCAAAAAAATATTTTTTGAATCAAAGAACTATTCTGTTGAAAAAGTCGTATTTAAAAAAAGATAAAAAAGTGAAGAATGAAGATGAAAATGAAAGAGAAAATAAGAACATTTGTTGATGAAGATAAAAATCAGCTTAAAATTATTTCGCTATTAACGGCATCTATTTTTATTTTAAAGTTTTATAAGTTTGATAAAGAAATAGCATTTCCCAGCAATATTATCTTTATATTTGCTCCAATAATGCTAATTTTTATTCAAGACTCGCTGCGATCTCGTTTTTTATGGGGAGTTCTCGTTTCGAGTATGATCTCTTTTTTTTATAAAAATTGGTATCACTTAGATAATCATCTCTATTTGTTTTTTTATTGGATTATGGCCGTTTTTATTGCGTGTTTTATTGGAGCAAGAGAAGATCGAATAAAATATATTAAATTCAATGCATGCTATCTTGTCTTTTTTACAATGATGATATCAGCTTTGCAAAAAATCATGAGCAGCTCATATATGAATGGTGATTTTTTTCTTTTTACTTTTTTAACCGATGATCGTTTTTTTCCTCTTACCTTTAGTCTCTTTAAAACAAATCCTTATGATCTTGTTAAAAATAAATTGATTTTAAATGAATCTTTTATTGAAAGTAATGCTGTCATGCTTTGGGGCAAGTCGGCCCTTTTAGAAAAAGGTAGCTTGATTTTTTCTTATTTTGTTGTGGGGGGGGAGTTTTTATTAGGGCTTCTTTTTTTTATCCCCTCTTTGAGTAATTTTCATTATCATTTTCGTTTATCACTTCTTTTTTCTTTTATTTTCTTGGTTTATCTTTTTGTCCCAGTAATTTCTTTTGGTTATATTTTAACTGTTTTTGCCTACACTCTTATTGACAGTAAAAGGAAATATAGTTTTTTTTGGAAAGTATCTTATCTTGTTCTTTTCTTGTTTTTAATATCTCTTTCTGATCTACCTAAAAATCTTTATCCTTTGACAAAATTATTTATCTATTCACCCGTTCTTGAATACTATCAAAATTAAAAAAGGATTTACATTTGAAAGAAATTATTAAAATATTTTTCGTCTTTATTTTTTCTATCCATATCTTTGCAAATGAAAAGGAAGATGAGTTGAGAGAAAAGATAAAAAAAGTAGACAACCTGATAGAAAAATTAAATTTTTTAGTAGGTCAACACGAGGAGCTTTATTCTAAAATAAGTAAGAAATATTCTGATTTAATTGAGCAAGTTAATAATAAAATGGAGGCACTTCCTGAAAAAAGAAATAATTTTGTAGATAGAAGTAAAAAAGAAGAAAGCTTAGAAGTAAAAAAAATAGAAGAAAAAAAAAATGAAAATGAAAGTGAAGAAAAAGAAAAATATGAAAAAGAAAAAGAGGCTTTTTTAGAGCAATATAAAAAATAAAATGTCAGAATTTTTGCTTCAAAATTTCGTGAAAACGAGGGGGATTAAAAGTCTCAAGTATCTCGCCATTTTTGGCACTAATAAGGGCCGAATAACTGCTCATTCCATGATCTGTCTCAATAATAATGTCAGCAATAATAAATTTTTCATTATCATTAAGATTATCATTATTTTTTCTTTTAATGGTAATGCGGTGATTAAGCTGGTGGTGTGAAAGAACGGTCTTCGTGATTTCTAGAATTTTATCCTGCTTATTTTTTTTCTCATTTGCTGCTTTTTCAGGGGGCAATTTTTTTTCAATGCTCATCTTTTCTAGGTGATCTTGCTGATAAGAAACCTTTTCCTGATTAACTTCTTGCTCTTCTCTCTTTAAGAAAAAAAAGAGAGAAAAAGCAAAAAGAGGAAGAATAAACCATTTTATTTTATTTTTCATAAAGCACTCTTTTTCATTAATCAATAACGGTAAAACTCACATTAAATATTTTAAAAGGACGATCGCCCACATATTCAAAATCAAGATAATCATCTCGCGTCGTTAAGTCCGGATCCTGCCAACACTCATCACAGTTAGTAAATCTTGCTCGCAGACGGCAATTAAAAGTTGTCCCCGGTGGCGTATTAGGTGAAATTTGAAAAAAGAGAATATTGTTGGCATTAAAAATAATCTCTGTCTTACTTTGAAAAAGTGTCTCACCCCAAGTAGATTTTCCCTTAATGCGCGAATAAGTGGCCTTCTCTCCTCCCTTCAACACCTGTACAAAACAACTCTCTGGTTTTGATGAATCAAGGCACTTATCCGTAAGAAAACCCTGATCTTCGCGAAAAGCAGATTGAGAAACCCAGCGAGTTGAATCCTCTTCGCGCGCTAGCACCATGCAAACAGGCATAAGCGTTTCTTGAAGTGATCCACTACTTTCCCCGCCACCGGTTCGTGTAATATATTCGCAATCTCCCACCTGAGGAGAACTACTCGTAGAGGCCGTATACGTATCGCTGTCATAAGGAAATTTATCTTCAAACGTTCCACAAGGAACCATCTCTCCATCAATCCACTTTCCGTGATCCCAGTCATTGGCCAAAATTTCAACCTGCCCCATATCGCTGTTTGAGTTATTGTAGAGGTTGAGAGAAATGCCTACCACTTCGCCTGGTGAAGGTTGACCGTTGGAATTGTTGTAACCAAAATCACTAGGAATAAGAGGCGAGAGATTCGTGGCCCTACCAGCAAGCTGCAATCCCTTAACAAGACTTGCTATTTCAAAGCGTTTATCAAAATAAAAAAGTTGAATATCCTCACGTGGACCTTTTGAGCGCAAAGCATCTTTTGGAATAACATGAGAGAGAACGCGGTTGCTGAGATCAACTTGTGTTAGTGTTCCACTATGGCCACTGATAAGACCACTACCATTATCGTTGTATGTTTTAAAAAGAAGCAACCCGTAAGTGTCCAGAAGATCTTCCAGAACATCTTGAGTAATAAGTGTTGAACACTTGTAAAGTGGTTTATTCCCAGAAAAGTAATAGAGCAAATAACGAGTCATCACTTGATAAAAACGACGATAGTTAATGGTATTGTTATTATCTACCCATTCTTTAGAAACAAGGCGACCATCAGGAGAATAGGTTGTCATGTTGACGCGATCTTCACTAGTGCTGTAAAAATCAGATTTTTTACTGGTAAGATCACCAAGCTCCGCTAGTGTTTCAAAAAGAGAAAACAAAACAGCATTCGTTGCTGTCGTGTGATCCATCGAACAATTTGTTTTAAAAAGATTAGTGAGGGCCAATAAATAATGAGACGTAATCATTCCCGCACGGTGAACATCTTCATCATTTTCTGTTGGCGTATGGGGATCATATTGCAAGTAATGAGGATAACTCAAACGCTGATATTTCGTTTCGGCAATCCCTGCTCCATGCATAGGATTGGCCTCCGTCATAGGACGTGAAGCACTATAATAGCGCTCTAAGGCCCACTCCCCTAAGTGGGTTCGTTCATTCATGACATAACTAAAATAATCAGAAATTCCTTCGTTAATAGCACCGGCCTCATCATATATTGTTGTTCCTAAATCAGTGAGGACAGAACTTTCAAAACTGCCACTTCCTGTATTGCGAAAATTCATGGCGGCCTTCACAAAAACGTGACCCATCTCATGATACGTAATAGTAGGATCTTGACTAATAGCAAAGTTAGAGAGCCCTTCATCAATTCCAAGACAGATGGAAAAGGTAGAAGAAAGAAAATAGGCCGCTCCATTTTCAGGGCAAAGAGCATAGGTGGTGAGTGTCTTTGGATGCCAAAAGGCCGTCTCATCAAAAAAGGCCAAGGGAATCGAGGAAGGGTACTGATTTCCCACATTGAAATTATCTTTGACTGAAAATTGATAAAGAGAATTAAGCACATTTAAATAGCGCTCTGTTATGGCCTTCGTATGAGCAAAAGTGGTGACTTGCAGAAACTCAGCACTGTTGACAGGATAGGCCCATGTAGAGCTATTTTGAGAGAGAGGAGTCGTTGCTTTATCTTGAAGAACTTGAAAGCAGCTGGTTTTGCTGGACGTTGATGTGGGAGAACAATCATAGAGAAGAGTCGATTTATCTGTAATATAAACTTGCTCGCGCGAGAGAACAGAAGAAAAACTATCTAGCGAAGAAAAGCTGGGGTTGTTGGTCACTACGACTGGATTATCTTGAAAAATCCGTCCTTTGTGAGCATCTGTATTTTCAGGTGTATTTGTTTTGTTCTTGTTGATAGATGTACTTTGCCCACAACCATAAAAAAGGTTCCCGAGCAAAAAAGCGAAAAGAATTTTTTTTTTCTTCGTCATTATTTTACATTCCTGATTTTTACATCCCTGTTCTCATTCCCTGCATCCCCGGCATCATGCCACCCATTCCCCCTGGACTCATGGGCATCGTGGAAGTATTTGAGGCCGCCGCACAACCAGGCATAGATTTCATTCCATGCATCTGTTTATTGGCCGTTTGATAATATTGTGCCTCCAGCGTGCTGTCGTCTAGAGAGGCCATGACGGAGACGGCCCCAAAAATACGGGCCATGTTGGGGCCGATGGCATCGGGCTGGCGACCAAAGTCATCTTTTAAAACGGCGGCTTTACACTTGCTGATATAGCTAGGATCAGGATTAGAGTTCATCTGACCTTTTGTAGAACAAGCATCAAAAATTTTGGGATCAGCAGCCTCTAATTTTTTTGCCGCATATCTTACATCATTACAAAGGGCCTGAGGTCCTTTTCCTGACGCAGGAGGAGTAGGAGCACCAGCAGGAGGAGTACTCGGCGCGGGGTCAGTTCTGTAATCCCTGACAGCATAATTGAGTTTTGCCAGTTGTAAAATATACTGACCTCCCACGTTTTTACTCAGTTCAGAAGCTGGTTTTCCAAACATGGTAAAAGTATTGTTGTCGAGTTCCGCCTGACTTTTAATGGCCGTCTTCACTTCTTCCATAATTTGTTCTTTAGTGACTGTAACTCCTAATTCTTTAAGAAGGCGTGTATACATAAAAGTTTTTAGCTCAATGGGCTTTCCTGCATTGTAGAGTGCCGTCTCGCCCGTTCCTCCTGGACTTAAACAGACGGCCATAATATCAGGGCTATTATCATCATTGGCCGCCGCCGCTCCACTTGCGGCCCCTGTCCCGGCAAGATTCATCATTCCCGTCTCACGACAAGATTCCACATAAGAGTTGAGAAGACCTGCCTCGGGACCGATACCAAAAGGCATCCCGGGGTAGATTTCAAAAGAAGAGATTTGAGCAAAGGTGCTCATGAGTTGTTGAACTTGTCCTTGATGGCAGCCCTTTTGAATGAGGGCCTGATTGAGGAGTCCGCAAAAATTCATGAGCTGGGCGATCTTTTGACGGCGGTATTGATCTTGCATCATTTTTTTCTGCGCATCTTGTTGCTTAAATTGATTTACCGCCTGACTACATTGCTGCATATCTTGAGCGAGAGTTTCTTTTTGCTTGGTTAAATTTTGTTCCACTGTTTGAACATACTGCTGATGTTCTTGATCGACTTTTTGCTTAAGCTGAGCAAAGGCCTGATCAATCATATTGCCTCGCTCTCCAACTTGAACGAGAAACTGAATACTTCCTCCCCCTACAAGGGCCACTTTGTCATTGCCTCCAGCAGGCGTTTTGGGAGGGACATCGAGATCATCAAAATTGAGGGGAAAGTCTATTTCTATTTTGTATTTTTTGGCAAGGTCGCTGAACATTTTTTGAGCATCACCTTTAATTTCTTTTAATCTTGCTTCGAGACTCTCGGTTCCCTTTGTGGCGACAGCATTAAATTCATCTACCATTTTCTTTCGTTTTACTTCTTCCTTCTTGGCACTCTTTTCGGCGATATCACCGCATTCTTGAAAAGCAGAGGCACATTTTTTTGCATGAGGCATACAGAAATTGCTGTTTGTTCGATAGTCAAAGGCCGTTGCATCACACTGATAAGAGAGTTTGCTGGTATTGCCAAAGCCGGTACTTTCACATTTGTTAATGCGTGCATCGATGCGACTTTTAATTTTTTTATCCCATCCACCTACTTCTTCCATTACTTCAGAGAGCTCGCGGCGTGATTTGAGGAGAAGATCTTTTCTGGTTTGTCCTCCGGCCTCGCTGGAATCGCTGGAGCCGAGCCAGTTGCGGCAGTATCCAATATTTTCTTTTAAGAGGCGAGAAGCACTATTCATTCCGCCACCAGTAGATCCGTCGTTGGAGAGGGAGCCAATATTGGCCTGAATGGTATTGCCGTATCGTTTTTCTAGTTGTTCTACGCGTTTAACAATTTCGTCATAGGGAACACCGGCCGTTTGCTGAGCATTCACCATAATATCGCGAAGTTGTGCTTTAAAATTTTGCACGTTGGGGCTATCGACTTCTGTGAGAATTTTTCCACCCTGATTTTCCACAACGGCATTGACGATGCTTTGCAAATTGCGCGAACGAAGAAAGGGATTAGATTCAGAACAACTTCTTTCGGCGTCCTGAATGAGCTGTTTTTCAGTGGGAATAGTATTTTTCACGGAATCGTATCCTAGTCCAAAAATTTCTTCTTGAGAGGGAAGGGAGCGAGTGAGAGTGTTATTTCCTGTGGCACTACCGGCCCGTTCTAAATTGCGAAGAGCAGTTGTGTATTTTTTTTGTGTTTCTTTTTTGTTGTCATTTACAATTTTTTTGAGAAAGGCAATAGTTCCACCATCTTCTCCTTCGGGAGGGACTTCTCCGTCTTGGGGAGCAGGATCATCTTTGTCGTTGAGTAGGCGAGCGAGAGTTGAGTTGATTTCATTGCCAATGTTTGCTTGGCGGGAAGTAAAAGTTTTTGCATCATCTCCTCCAGAAGAGGCGATGCCATTTTTGAGATTGAGAAGATTAATTTGTCCTGCATTTTGCGTGAGAATTGGACCGAGGTTAATACCGTTGCTCATACAGGCCGGATTATTAAAAATTTCAGGAAAGGCCTTTTCTAGTTCTTCGCGAGTGCTAGCGCCTTCTAGATTTTTAGTAGATTGACCGATAGCGAGTGATCTTTCCGTTAAGTCGCGCTCCAGCTTTTCTTTCATGGCAATGATTTGTTTAATGGCGTCTTGAAGCTTTCTCTTTTTTTGCTCCATTTCTTTATCGATGTCTTTCTTTGCTTCATTGAGGCACTCGATACCAAGATTATTGTCTTTCGATTTTCCTTTTGTGAGGGCCTCGTCATAGACAGCGGCCATTTTACCTAGGCGCTGTTGAAGAAGGTCGTTTATCCCCAATTGAGATTCGTGTGAAATTAACCCAGGAGAACAGACATTGGAGGCGACGGCCTTAGGGATAGCGGGTGGCTTTTCACATTGAGGGTAGACATCATCTCTATAGGATGTTTTTTCGTTACTATTATCAATCGCCGTATCCATAAGAAGTTGTGTGTTGCTCATCGTACGTCGGACATTCATGACAGAATTTCCTGCGTTGTTGACAGCAGATCCCATCATGGCCGCATTGGCATATGAGGGAGACATTCCGGCGTTGGCGCCGCCATAGAGAGGACTCATTCCCATCATGCCCATAGAGCCACCAAAACCACCGCCACCCATTGGACTATAACCGTATCCGCCCATACCTCCAGCGCCGAGATGGCCAGTGGGAGTCATTCCTCCGTAGCCACCACCCATCATTCCTCCACCTCCGTAGCCACCACCCATCATTCCTCCACCTCCGTAGCCACCACCCATCATTC
>CALDHR010000174.1 GCA_937898585.1 uncultured Oligoflexia bacterium | reverse complement strand
CATTTATAACTAGGGTCTGTTAAAAAAGTATAGATGTGTTCTTGCCAGTAGCTTTTGAGACCTTTGGTCTCTTTTTTCGAAAGCATCATCTCTTCATTAGAGTTTCTATTTCTTCTGGTTTTAATAAAAAAACCTTCTTTAAAAAAACCTGAAAGGGCCCGTAGTTGTCTAAACTTCAAAGGTCTTTCTTTTTTTAAATAGCGAATCATCATTTTCGCTATTTTCCTTGTATCTTTCTTATCGTAAGGACCTGCTAAAACAAGCTTTCCTCCTTTATAAGAAATTCTCTCTTTTTCAAATCTATCTTCGATTTCCTCCATTGAGATCGTCAAAGGAAAGCGAATTCTTTTGGCCCTTGTCACTTCCTGAGAGGCACTTATAAAAAATGAACTGACAAAAGATAAAAATAAAACCCCAAAAAAGAGATGAGGCGAAAAAGATCTTCCTCTTAAACTTAAATACTTTTTGGTAGGAAATAACACTAAAGTCTCTAATCTATTCATGGAAAAACCTTTTTCACCTCATCATCAATTAAATAATTCTACAATTACAGCAAGATCTTAATCTTCGTCAGAATCAGAATCATCAGATTCAACTGCTTGTTGACGAGTTAGCTCTTTTCTTGCTCTTTTAGAAACTCTGTCAGATTCTGACTTCATGTTTCTAAGAGCAGATGCTGTTAAAGTAATAGCAACAGATGATCCTGAAGTTACTGTAACAGGTACTCCAACAGCTACCATAAGCGACGCTACTGAAGAGACCGCAAGAGGAGTTGTTAAAGTAAGAACAGTAGCACCACCAGCAACTGCAGCAGTTGAAACAGGCGCAGCAAGAAGCATTTTAGCAAGAGTTGATACTGCTGAAGTTGATGCAAGACCACCAACAAGTGTAACTGTTACAGAACTAGAAATGGGTGATTTTCTTTCAGTTCTTTGTTGTTGTTGCTGTTGTGCTTGTCCACCAGCAAATACTGGAGCACCAACGATTGCAAGAGCTGTAGAGAGAGCGACGATTTGTTTTTTCATAAGACATTCTCCTTCTGAATGAAATCAAGGAAATCACTATGACGTCCTTGTTTTTGGGCGAATGTCGGTTACTTTGATTTTTTTTAACAGCGATTTTTATTTATATCTTGTGTTGAATATCTAAGTTATTGTTTTTAATGAAAAAATGATGTTTTTTATTTCAAAAAAAAAATAGGTAAAAATTTACAGGCTATTGCCAAATACTCGCATCAAACATGGCCATATCCCAGAAAGCAGGACCAGCAACAGATCCCTTCAAAAAAAAGTAAACGTTACTACTATCTGAGCCAATGGCCGTATTTGTGTTCAAGGGTCCAAGTACATTTCTTGTATGAACGAGATGGACGCCGACAAGACTTGTACAACTTGCATCACTAAAAGAGAGAATTCTATAAGCAATAGGCGTCTGTGCATTAACAGGAAAAGGCAGAGCAAGTCCTGTTGCATAAGGTGCTCCAGAGGATGATGCTTGAAGACAAAGAGAAGAGAGACCTGATTGACCAATCACTGGGGCCTCACTCATTGTAGAATCTGGATACTCAAAAAAAGAAATTACATAAGAGGCAATATTAGAACTCTGTGAACAAGTCGTTGATGCTGCTGTCTGGAGCGTAGGAAGATGACAAGGATTCATATGCCACCCTTTAAAAGCACCCAGCTGCGTACGAGAACTGCTATCGCCAAAAGAAGGATGACTACAAGAAGCAGCAGAGAGATTAATTTCTACAAATTCTTCACTTTTTCCTATATTTTTTGCTGTATACCCACAGCGAGCACTTCCCGTTAAAGGGACAGTTCCTTTTATCCCATACGCAAAAATATTCCAGTCACCACCTCTTAAGGAAATATTAACGCTGCCCGTGAGAGGTGAGACGCTTTTTGAAAAGACACGGCCATCAGGGCCTGTTCCAAAAAGAATAATTCCACCACCAAGAGTGGAAATCTCGGCCTGAGCGAACTCAATTGTCACGTTATAGTAGCTTTCACTTTTATTTTGTGAACAACTGGTGAGAAAAAAAAGAGTTAAAGATAAAAATAAGAAACGATATATCATGAAAAATCTCCTCGCTTAGAGGATTATTCTAGCGAGGGATTCTCTAAATGAAAAATTAATTTTTTGAAAAATATTCAATAACACTCTTGAGAAGAGGAATGACTTCAAGAGCAATAAGGAAAATAACTGTCATTTCCATAATCTGGCCGCGCTTTTCATTGACCTTACTATCGAGGAGCTTTGAGACTTCCGCTAAGTTATTGAGCTTGTTATCAACGCTAGTTTGCCAGTCTTTGAAACGAAATTTTTCAGATGCAATGCGAAATGTTTTGGCCAAATAAAAATCCCCCACCATTTTAATGGAGTTTTCTACATTCTCTACAATCTCTGAGATTTCTAAATATTTCTGGCAGGCCTCTTGTGAGAAACGAGAATAGCTATCATCAAAGACCCCGCCCTTCTTTTTTTCAATAGAATTGTACAGATTATTTAAACGCAAATCCAAAAGACCATCATAGTACTCTAGCTCTAGGAGTTGACACAGAGCGAATTCCAACACATCAGGTAAGTCCATCTCTCCTGATGGCTCTATCACAATAGCGCTATTCCAATCGATAAGAACTAAGTCCTTAGGCCCAAACTGGACATAACTTTCACGAATAGAAGATCTAATCTGTTCAGAGAGATTCTCTTTATCCTCAGCAAGAATTAATGAGGCCGCATCATCACTAGCTAAAATGGCCTTAGGTGAAACGCCGTGATCTGTAAAAGAATTAATAAAATAGGTAATATAATCTTCTGACGAATCCCAAATTTGATAATTCGTAATCACAGAAGAAATTTGTGCCGTTAATTCTTTTAGTTTCTGCTGGGCCAACTCCTCGATAAATCCATCGTCATCAAGCTCTTTAGATACTTCAATGAGCTTTGAAAAAGGAAGACCTAGGGGGATTTTAAGTTGAAAATTTAGAGAGACGGCCCCAAACTTCCAAATTTTGGCCACAATCTCTGCATCAAAAGAAGTTTCGGCCAACTGAAATTGGCAGGATCCCAAAGAAACATTGAGAGGTGCCTCTTTAATAATCACGTTGCTCAAACGACGCTTTACGCGAAAGCGATGCGGCGAAGCATTGCGTTCCAAAACAAGAGAGGCCGTTTTTAAATCAACTTCATCCCCCACATCAAAAATGCGGTAGATAAAAATTTGACCTTTTTCAATTTTCAGGGAAGATTCGTCGGTGTTACTACTCATACTCATAATGATCCGTAGTTTGAACTAAAAATAAATTTTTGTCGCCTTTTTCATCACAGAGATGGAGAAAGACTCTCCCTTTTATCTCTTATTTCAAAAGGTTATCTCTCTTTATAAAAAATAAACACTAAATAATTTATGTTTTCAACCGGTTCTCTTTTTCACAATAAAGAAATTTGCCAAAGAGTTGGCCCTCAAGTAAGACTCTTCCTTAAGTAAAAATCGCTGGATCAGTTATGATGTCTATTAAGAAAAAAATCGCCTCGCTTCTGCATTCCTTTGAGAAAACTCTCGGTAGCCTAAAAGCGGCCGTGGTTATCATTACCCTTTTTATTATCTCTCTTATTATTGGAACCTTTGCTGAGTCCCTCTATGGGACAGAATTTGCTTCAAAGCTGATTTATCGCTCAGTTCCCTTTATGCTTTTACAACTCCTTCTTTTTTTGAGTATTTATTTTGCCGCTGCCCTACGTCTTCCTTACAAAAAGCGCCTGCTGGGATTTTACCTGACCCACCTCGGTCTCATCACCCTTTTGGCCGGCTCTTTTATCACTTACAAAGCGGGAATTGATGGTCAAACTATTTTACACCCTAATCAACTTACAGCAGAAGTAGAACTCACAGATAAAGCAAAGTTTGTTATTCAAAATGAAACTCAAGGAGAGAAGGTCAGCATGTACCTTCCCAGCTCTCCTTTTTCTTCCAAGGTAAATGTCTCTCATAAAGATATTTTGGTAAAAAAGTATATTCCTTTTGGAGAAAGAGTTGTGGAGTGGAAAAAGGCCGACTCTCATCTCACTTCATCTTTTCCTTCAACGACTTATTTTCTCGTCAATGCTTTTACTTCTCAAGAGATTACTCTTTCGGCCTCACCTTTGGCCCAAGAATTTGAATCGTCGGCCACTCTTGGCCCTTTAACTTTGCACTATCTTCCAACAGAGCTCTATTCTTGCTTTGCAAATCTTGGCCCTAGCAAGATTCTTGTCTACAATGCAAAAGAAAAAATATGCTTTATTCCCGAAGAAAGAAAAATTGAAATTAAGCAAACGGAAGGTGGCAAAAAATTTTTGGCCTTTAAAGAAAATAATGTGATTCACGCTTTTATTCCAGAGGTGAGGCCTTTTGATCTCGATGAAAACTTGCAACCACGAGCAGATTCTCCTTATAAAGTTTTTGACCTTAAAATTTTTGAATCATCACCAAACCTTTTTCTCTTTGGAGAGAGTCTTTCTTATTTTTCCCAAGAAGAAGACAAATGGAAGACGCACGAACTTAAGAGAGGTCAATCAAGAGAGCTTCCTTGGATGAAAATGACCATTGAAACGATTACACATCATCAAGATCTCTACCCTGCTCATGGATATGTCAGCGTTCTTCCTATTTTTAAAAATAATGAAATTGTAAAAGGGGGAGAGAAGGCCATCCTTGTTGAAATGAAAGGCCAGGAATTCTGGGTCTCTTCGCGTTTTCCTCAAAAAGTAAAAACTTATCCTGATAAACAGGGCCTTCAGCGAGAAGGGCAAGAGCTGCGTCTTTCTATTGAAAATGACTCTCTTCAGCTTCCTTTTTCTCTCGTGCTTAAAGAATTCATTATGAAAAAAGATCCAGGAACGAATAATCCTGCGAGCTTTGAGAGTTTTGTTAATGTCATTGATTCAAGGAAAAGTTCTAAAAAAGAGTTGGCCCATATTTATATGAATAACCCTCTCAAAAAAGATGACTTCACTCTCTATCAGGCCTCCTATTTTCCTCTTCAAGATGAGCGAGGCAATCCAAAAGAAGATGAATATGGCTCTGTTCTCACCGTTAATTACGATCCTGGACGACCCATTAAATATGCTGGCTCTCTTCTCATTGTCTTCGGTGCCGCCCTACATTTTTGGATTAACCGCAAGAAAAAAGAAAAGGTTCTTCTATGAATAAGCTCAATCATTTTTTTTACTGGTCTCTCACCATTTTTATCTCTTTTAATTTTAGCTTAAGAGCTAATAATATTACTTCTTTTTGCCAATTAGAAGATTTGCAAAAGACCCCTACTCTTCAAGATGGTCGAGTTAAACCACTTGAAAGTTATGCGCGAGATGTAGAAAAATTTTTATTTGAAAAAAAGAGTTATCATCTCAAACTAGACCTTCATTCTTCTACTGAATTTTACTGTCTTCTTTCTCTTGCTCCTCAAGAAAAAACTCTTTCGTGGTTAAAAAAAGATTTATGGGTAAATCTTCACCATGAGAAGACAAGGGACCTTTTAAAAAACACACATGACGGAAAGAATGCTCTCTCCTACTTTCAATTACAAATTCAAGCAGATCAAATTCGCTCCGCTCTTATGCGAGAGAGAGAAGAAGGTAGCTATAAAAAAGAACTACAAAATCTTTTAAGCAAGGCAAATCTCATTCAAACAATTCTTGCCAAAGAAAACTGGATGGTTTTTCATGAGGGAGATTTTAAAAATATAAGCGAGTTAGATCCTCTCAATCAGGAAGATTTGATTGCGAGCACTCAAATTTACCAAGATAAAAACCCAGATGATTTTTATCTTTTAGAGCTCACCTATATAAAATTAAATCTTTATAGTTGGGCGCTTCTTTTAACCTTGATGGCCATTTTAACGCTGGCCTTTTCACGCCGAGAAAATTACCTGGGCTGGTCTTTAAGTATTCTGACTCTTACGCTTCAAATAACCGCTACCACCATGAGAATACTTATTTCTAATAGGGCGCCTATTACCAATATGTATGAAACTGTCATGTTTTCGGGAATGGGTTGCTTGCTTCTAGTGACTTTTATTGCTTTCTTTAAAAAAGACCGGCGATTCTTGCTCGCCGGGCTTGTCTACAACTTTTCAACTCTTTTGATGATTCGCTTTGCTAATAATATGCTTAGCAGCTCTATTAAGCCTCTGGTTCCTGTCTTACGAGATAACTTCTGGCTTAGCACTCATGTCACAACAGTGATTCTCTCTTACAGCGCTTTTGCCATGAGCTGGCCATTGGCCAACTGGGTAATTATTCGTTTGGCCCAAGGAAAACTAACTAAAGATCAATTGGCAGATTACAATGGGCTGCTCTACACCTCTCTCAAATGGGGAACTGTTTTATTGAGTGCAGGTGTTATTTTAGGAGGAGTTTGGGCGGATTATTCCTGGGGAAGATTTTGGGGATGGGATCCTAAAGAGACTTGGAGCTTAATTGTCCTTCTCTGTTATATGGTAATTCTTCATGGAAAATCTACTCAGTGGATTACAAAAAGGGCCTTTCCTTTTCTCGTGGCCTTTGCTTTTCTTTCTGTGATTTTTGCTTGGTTTGGCGTCAACTATATTTTGGCCAGTGGTCTACATTCCTATGGTTTTAGTGAGGGGGGGGCCATTTTCATTCTCTCTATTTTCATGGTTCAAATTATCATTGGCCTTTGGTGTTATTGGCAAACGAAAAAGAGATAGACGCAGAGAAAGAAGCTGCCAAAAAGAAAGAATTGCGGCCTTAAAAATTTTTAAGTTCTTTAGCTTAAATTCTGAGTGATGTCTTTGATCATAAGAAACTTCAAATCTTTTAACTCTTGCACCAAAAAAGCAAAAAAGATAAGTGAGCATAATATTTGGAGCAAAACTGTTTAGAGGAATAAGTCTAATTACCTTGGCCAAAGAGGATCCTCTAAAGAGGCGGAAGGGAGAATTGGGATCTTTAATTCTTTTTTCTTGAAAAAGGAAGGCCCCCCAGCGTTGACTTAATAAACTAATCCATTTTCTTAAAAAAATTCTTTTTCCTTGTCTTTCTCCTAGAATAAAATCAGCACTCTCTCTTGCTAACCAGAGACGGGGAAATTCTTTTGCTTTTATTTCGTCATCTGAATCGACTTGAAAGACCCACTGAGCTTTTAGATGTAAAGCATGCTGATAGCCTTTAAGTAAAGTTGGTCCATGACCTATATTTAGCTGATGGATGACAGTGAGATGATCATCTTCTTTACTTAGTTGTCCTAAAAGCTCCGCTGATCCATCGCGAGAACCATCATTGATAATAATAATTTGATAATGAATCTTATTTTTCTCTAAGATATCTTTCCAGTCATTGATAACATTTTGAATATTTTTTACTTCATTAAAAGTAGGTATCACTACGGCAAGATCATACTGATACATTGATTTTATACTGGTCATATGGCCTTACTTTCTCCTCAAAAAGATGCAGTGCTTGAGCAAATACTTGATGCATATCAAAATACTGGTAGCTTCCAAGGCGCCCACCAAAAATATAATTTTTTAAGTTTAATGATTCTTTCCAATAGAGCTGAAAAATTTCTCTATCTTCTTTACTGTTCACTGGATAATAAGGAGTCTCTCCACGCTTAACAAATGTCGAGTACTCTTTAAAAGTAATAGTTTTTTGCGATTTTCTTATGTGGGGAAGATGAGTCTGATAATGCTTAAATTCGTGAATGCGAGTGTAAGGGATCTCTTTGTCGACATAATTCATAACAGCACAGCCTTGATAATCCTCACAATCATGAACTTCTTTTTCAAATGTAAGAGTCCTCCAGCCCAGATCTCCAAAACAGTAATGAAAAAATTCATCAAGGGGGCCTGAGTAAATAACTAGAGCATTAGGGTTCAAATAAGGTTTAATTTCTTTAAAGTCGGTCTTCAACTTTAAATGAATATTCGGATGATTTATCATATTTAAAAAAAGCTTTCCGTATCCATTAGTAGGAATTCCTTCATATTGATCTGAAAAATAAAAATGATCTCTATTGTAACGAATAGGAAGCCTTGAAAAAGTAGAGGCGGGAAGATTCAGAGGACTTGTCCCCCATTGCTTTTCACTATAACCACTAAAAAATGCCTGATAAAGTTTTTCCCCAATCAGAGACTTTGCCTTTTCTTCAAAATTAGATGCATCTTTATTTTTAAACAACTCACTCTCTTTTTCAATAAAAGAACGGGCCTCTTGAGGAGATAGATCACTTTTGAAAAAACTATTGATGGTTGTTAAGTTAAGAGGAAGGGTGTAACTGATTCCTTTTGATTTTGCGTATACAATATGTCGATAATCATTAAAGTCACTAAAGAGATTAACGTAATCCCAAACTTTTTTATTGCTTGTATGAAATATATGACTTCCATAGTGATGAGTTTCAATTCCCGTCTCTTTATGAGGAGAAGAAAAGCAATTTCCTCCTATATGATCTCTCTTGTCTACAAGAAGAACCTCTTGATTTAACTGAGTTGCTATCTTATGAGCAATAGTTGACCCAAAAGGGCCACTCCCTATAACTACGTACTTATAAGAATTTACTTGCCTCATTTTCCCCATTCACCATTTACTGTTCATTACGTTACAATATTGTATAGGCCCTCTTTACTAAGGAAAAGAGAAAAATGAGATATTTCCTCAAATTTTTTTTTATACTATTCTTCTCTGTTCAAACTATCTTGGCACAAAATAACGGCTTTGGTCTTCCTGGTGGAAGTACAGATCCCAATGCTCCTGAAAATCCAAGCAGTCCATCTAGCGATGAAGGAACTTATAATTTTAATAATAAAAACACTCAATGCCAGGGCCTACCCAATGAAGGTGATACAAATCAATGCCTTGCAAACTATTGCTATTCACTTAAAAATAAAGATGAATTTAATGACTGTAATATAAAACGATGTAGCGTCAGAAAAAATGAAAAATTAAGAAAAGAATGCCGCTATAATTTTGCTAGTACCGAACTCAGCGATGATCTCGATAATAATAAAATTTCAACACTTTCAACTGTTTCAACAGTCTTAACTTTTTTTACTTTGGCCGTCACCATCGCTAACCTCATTGTTGATATTGTTGCTTGGGGATTGAGAAACGTTTCTTCTCAAGGAGCAAAGAGTTGCACAGCTGCTTCCTATCTCATCTCTTTTGCTGCTTCCATCGCAGGAACTCTCATCGAGCTTGCTAAAACTATTTATATTATTGTGGAATACAAAAAACTTATTGATGAATACAAAAATGACAGAATTCTTTTTGGTCTCATTAAACCAAAAGGAAATGACAAAGATGAATCAGATGGATCAGATCCTCGCGATTTACAAAGAAGAGTTTTTCGCTATATTTTGGCCCAAAATAAAATAAGTCTTACTGCTTTTCGCATAAGAATGGCCGGAGCATGGACTCAGGCAGCTCTTTATTGGGCCTCCGTTGCTGTCGCTATTGTAGAGCAAGTAGCTGTCGCCAATAATTCTCCAAACGCAATTCAATATATTTGTAAATTTGGTCTAAAAGATAAAGAAGACAAAAAAAGTTCTCCTAATAAAATTTTTCAACTTCTCGGCAAAGCAAAAGGTCTCGTCTCATTTCTAGAAGTCCTCTTTCCTCCGGCCTATGCTATTGCTGGTCTTAACTCTGATACAAATGCTAGAGATATCAATATCAAGAGCTATGAAAGCGATGGTAATACAAGAGAAGCAACCAGAGATTTATTTGGCTCTGCCTATATCGCTGTAATGCTAGTAAAAACTGTTTTTAAAGTTATTGCCATAATTTGGATGTTTAAAGACAAATCCTGGACAAAAGTCAACACGGATAAAAAATCAAAAAAAGATTTAATCTATCCTATTACACGCATTGTTTTCTACACGGTCACCGCCGCTGTTACCACAGCTCAAGCAGGTATTTTTACTGCCATTATGAAGGAGATTGAAAAAAGAAATAAAGTCATTGCAAACTATATTAATCAATTTGATAAACACTCCAAGGGATCTATTGGGATTGACTATCAAAATCTTCAAAATCAAGAAGGTCAAGAGGAAGATGGACTCCAAGGGGAAAAGACAGAAGAAGAAAAAAACCAAGTCTATAATTTTATCACTGATTCTCTTATGGAAGAAGCGATGGCCAGTGATAAAACATCTCCTCCTGATTTACAAAAAGCATATGATTATTTTTCTAATTATAAGATTTGTGCTCTCAACGACACATCTGTCGATCTTACCTGCCAATGTAAAAGGAATAAGACTTGCTATGATAAAAAAATTGATCCCACAAAATATAAGTTTTTATCCTCTAAATCATTTAAATGGTCTTACAACACGACAATAAATTTACTCAATGGAAAACAATCACCTTATTTCATCGACCCCATTCTCGCCTATAAATCTGCAAGAAATGCTGAAAAGATGGCCAATTTTATTAGGGAAAAAGCAAACAAAGGACCTCTTAGGAAAAACCCTCTTCCCACATTTGATTCCATGGTAAAAAAATATCTCACAAAATATATAAATGAAAATATCAATCAAGAAGTTGTAGATGCCTACGGTATTGCTGAGGCCACGGCAAACCCCAAACTCGATCTTTTTAATTTTTCAGATGAAGAAATCTCTCTTATGGCCAATAAATCTGGCGAAGAAATTCAAAAAATGATTGTAAAACCTGAAGAGTTAGAAGAAAAATTTCCCTCTAGAAATATCTCTTCAGTTGCTCAAACACCAGAGCAAAAACAGGAAGAAAAAGATTTTCTCATGAGCATTGACTATGATTACGAAGATGATTATCACGATTTTTCTGATGCTCAAGATAATATCTTTAAAATTATTAGCAATCGCTATCTAAAAACAATGTTTTATACTCCTTAAGAAAAAGAAAGTGATGAAAATGATGAAGTCGAAATATCATCTGATTTTTTTCTTTCATTTCATTTATGATCTTCAGCAATAAAGCAAATTGAAACATATCTGCCTTTTCTACATAAAAAGGCAGATCTTCTTTTTTTATATTTTTGCTATACTCTCCGCGCAGACAAGTTTTTTGAGAAAGACCAAAAAGAAAAGAATAATCACCTGGAGCTTCTTTTAAAATTCGCTTCGTTACATTTGATGTCTTTCTTATGAGCAACTGTGTTTGAGGGATCGTTTTATTGAATGAATATCCATAATCAACAATAAGCCTCTCATCATTTAAAGAAATTTCATCGCGCAATTTTTTTATATTTTTCAAGAAAAAATAAATAATATTTTCCGTTATATCTGATTCTTCCTTGTTAACTTTATTATGGTAGAGATCTTCTTTTTTTGATCTTCCTGAATGCATCAGAACATAGCGAATATCAGGGCAACTATCTTTCAATATACTAAAAATTTCTTCTGTTAAAACTCCAGAGACATCATTCCAAATAATTTCAAGATCTTTTTCTTTGTGATTTTTTCTTATTTCTCTATAAACTTCTAAAAAAACATCTGATCTAAATGTATCAATACTAAATGTAATCCCCTTAGGCATCTTATTACTTTTCAAAAAAGGGAAAAGTGTTTTTTCAAAGCGAAGTAACTCTTCTTCTGCTGAAAAGATAGGGGCAAAGGGGGCAGTACTTTGAGCTCCTAAATCAAATATTTTCTCGCCTTGTCCAAAAAGAAGATTAATTCTATCAAGAAAAGAATCAAGCTCACCAACTCTTGAAGGAGAAAAAAAAGAATTATTATTCAAATTCAAAATACTCATACTTTTAAAAAAATTATTCACAACAAAGGCCTTTTTAATTTTTGCAATTTAAAATATTTAATTTATGATAAGAAAAACAACTCACGGGAGATTCTTATGACAACTAAAAAAATTATTACTCAAGCATGTATGGCTCTTTTTTTGGCCATTGGATTACCATTCCAACTTTTTGCTGATTCAAGTGTTGGCTGCGGACTTGGTCAAATTGTCGCCAAAAAAAATTCTCTTATTTCGGCCACCACAAGATCAATCACTAATGCTACTTTCAGCAGCCAGCTTTTTGGTATTACGTCAGGAACATCTGGTTGTTCACAACATTCACTTGTCATGATACCTCAAGAAGCAGTACAATTTGCCACTCTTCACCAAGATGAAATCAAGCGCGACACAGCGCAGGGTGAAGGAGAATCCCTTGCTGCTTTGGCCCATGGCCTTGGATGTAATGATCAAGGATATAAAAACTTAACAAATCAAATGCAAGATAAATATGATGATCTTTTTGATTCAAAAAATTCAGAGCTCAATACTCTTCAGAAACTACAAGTCTCTGTTCTCTCTCAAAAAGAAGTCTACTCTCACTGTAATAAAATCCTTATCTAAATTCTTTTTCCTTTTTTTCCTTATCTCCCTCTTTTCTATAATTCCTACAAGATCTCTTCAAGCAAGAGCTCTTGTAGGAACTTCATCTCCTTTATCTCTTAATGATGATCCTTTTTGGAGAACGCTTCTGCATCTTCGCTCCTCCTTTTTTTCTCAAAACCTTACCAGCGAAGTAAATAATCCTGTGAATTTTTACTTTACGGCCAGAACAAAAACCTCTCACATTAATCTAGAGAAAGAAGTTCAGACCTTTATCCACCATCTCCAAAGGCCTTATCTCGCTCTTTCGCTTGGAAGAAAAAAGTCACCTCGCTCTCGTCCTCCTCAATGCCGTTTTCCTTTGCGCTTTCAGACCCTCTTAAAGAAGTTTTTTTTCTCTTATTTTCCTCAAAACTGTCCCAATCTTATCCAAGCAGAAAAAACTCTTTTTCCTCTTGAAGTAGATTTAGTTCTTGCTAGCAGCTATCCTCAAAATCCTTCTTCTAGTTTTGGCCATAGCTTTTTTAAAATAAAAAAAGAAGGAACTCCTGATTTATTGGCCCACGGAATTAATTTTTCTGCTTTCATTGATGATGGTGAAATGTTTCTCTATACTTTAAAGGGCCTTACAGGTGGTCTATCAGGCAATTTTTCCACCTTGCCCTATTATCAAAAAATCCGCGAGTATGTTCACTTTGAATCAAGAGATTTATGGGAATTTAAAATACAACTTACCACTCAAGAGCAACAAATATTTTTTTGGCATCTCTATGAGTTAATAAGTAATCAAGTGAGTTTTGATTATTATTTTTTGACTAAAAATTGCTCGTATCAACTTCTATGGCCACTGCAACTTCTTCGTCCTCGTGATAATATCGTTGATTATTATCGCTTCTATGTCTTTCCTCTTGAAAGTATTAAAAATATTTTTCACTACTTTCCTCTCAAAAAAATCCATCACCGCTCTTCTCTTAAAGGAGAATTTCTTCATGCTTATCAAAACCTCTCTTTGAAAGAAAAAACATCTTTTCATCATGGAATAAAATCACAAGCAACAACTCCTTTACTTCAAACAAATAAAGCAATGGCAAAATACTATCAATTTAAAAAAGAAAGTTTAAAAGAAAGTCATCTCCTTAAAATTATTAACAAACAAAATAGAGAAAATAAAAAAAAGGAAGCTCCTACTTCAATCAAAAAAAATCCTACTTTTCACCAATCTCCTCTTTACTCCCATGACAGTCACCACTTCTCTTTCGGTCTTGAACAAGAAAATCAGCATCATTCTTTTCAAGCAAGTTTTTTTATGGGTTATCACGATCTTCTCTCTCCCTCTTCTCTCGGTCATCTCGAATACAGCTCTATCAAACTTCTAGGTTTTACCGCCCATCAAAAGAAAAAGAGCATAGATATTACACCTATTGAATTGGTCTTAAATACGCCTCTTTCTTTTTACGAAAAAGGACTCTCATGGTCTGTAAAAAGTCTTATCAGAGATTTTAAAGATCTTCAGCTCACAACTGCAATGGGTACAAGCTTTCGATACCTCAACTTTCTTTTTACTCACCAACTTGAATACCATCAATCATTGATTTCTTTTCATCAATACCAGTCTCAATTCAATGCTCTGCAGCTCACTTACTTTTCTTATAAAAAAATTAAGATTCTTCAAGAAACACGGTGGGACTTAAGATCTCACCATTTTATACCTGAATTTGAAATTTCTTATGAAATAAAGAAAAATCAAGAAATACGACTTAAACAGAAGAAATCATTTTTGGCCCTTTACTATCATCTTTATTTCATCTAACAATCGCTAGTTATGATGAAAATGATTTTTATTTTTTTATTCACATCTTTTTTTCTTTTGGCCAACAATCCAAATGAAGTTAACAATATTAATTTTACCATTTTGGCCGCTCGTGCAAAAAAATCTTTTCATCTTCTCGATGAATTAGGCAAACAGATAAAAATTAGAGTGAATAGAGACAGTAATAATCTAATTTTTCTCTATGAAGTCTACAAAATGGAGAATATTACTTTCCCTGAAATTATTCATCTTATTAATGCTGGCGCTCTGGTTATGAAAGATGATACTTTTCTCGAGCTAAAAATAGGCGATCAATATGGCCTTCCCTTCTACGGAGGAGGTTCTCAAGCAGAAAATGAAACTGATCCTTTCCCTGGTTTGGAAGAATTTGATAATCAACTTGTAGAGAATATGCGTCAGCAACTCTATTTTCTCAATTTAGTAGAAGATCTCTTTTTTATTACTCCTATAGAAAATGTAAGTCTTCTCACTCTTGAAGAACAGTGGCAATTTCGCCATGCTCTTGTTAGATCCGTTATTCAAGTTGATCATCTTACTGCCGGTCTTTTTGTTGACTATCAACTTAATAAAAATGTCCCTTCATTTAATGGTGTGGGCATAAATCCTTTTTCTATTGGACTTCAAGGTGGATATACCGTTAATGATCAAAGATTTGCTTGGTCTGTTGGTTTGGCGTATCAAAATGTAAGTATCGGGGGAAGAACGAATATTGATCTAGAAAAAACTTCCTTTGATAACTCTATGCCTTTGCATAATCTCAGTATTGGAGGGAATACAGGCGGTTGGAGCAATGCTTTTATGCTTGGAATAGGCGCAGAAGCACTTCTCGATAGTGGGGCCATCATTGGGGCCGCTGTCAATATCATGTATATCCGCAATCATTTTTTTAGTTACAAAGGAAAAGTTGCCGCCGATCATCCCATGAGCTCAATTCGCAATAAACACAAAATAGAGTTAACAGACACTAGGCAGTTCAATGCAAGGGCGGTGGCCAATGTCAGTCTCATGATGGAAGATATTCCTTTAAGTTTTTCGGTGAAAATTGGCGTTCGCCTAGGTCAAGTAAAAAAATATATTACTCATGTCACTCATGAACTTGCCGACAAAATTTTCTCCCAAAGAAAAATTCCTCAAATTCTCTCTGATATTGATTTTAGAAAGAAATTTATCTCTCACCCCTCTCTCGATAATCCTGAAAGTTTTTCTCCTGGCGATGAATTTTTTTTTGAAATAGATACGACTCTTACAGCATCCTTTGTTTTGGGGATTGAGGCCTATACAAATGTCACAGGTGCTCGGCTTGGCATCGGACAAAATGCAAAAGGAATTTACCGTATAAAAGTCAAAAAGTATGAACACGATATTATCGAAGTAACTGTATCACCACAAAAAATTTATGAAATGTCTGAGTTTGCCAGTTTATTTCAAGTATTCAACCAATCTTTCGGGCAAGGATTTAGTATTGCAAAATCTCAAAGCTTTATTTTTGATTTAAAAAATCAACTGGCAAGAAAATTTTATTTTGATTTTGTCCAAGAAGGACGTCTGCCACTGGGAAAAAAAATCAAATTCCTTGAGGGCAAGAAAACGTCTAATGATATTTTAAGTCATATGGAAAGTATTAATAAATATTATCAACATATGGGCATTCGTATGACCTATCTTGAACAAATTTTTATTTCTACAAAAAAAATACGAACGGCCATTGACATGCCTATCATCAGTCTCCTGCTCAAAACAGTTCTACCTGATAAAATAAGTTCACGTTGGGGAGGACTTAGTAATCAGCATTTCAGGGGAAAATCAACGGCCTATTTTTCCAATGGAAACCTGGCGCAAAAAAATACTATAGTTCAACATAAATCAGAACATGGGGAGATGATTAGCGGAAAGTCTTCTTTTACTTTCATGACGGCCATCAAAAAAATATCCTCTAAAAGATCTCAACTTCACTTTAATGTCTTTGATCGAATTACAGCGCAATATTACTTAGAAGATACCCTCATCACAGGAACTGAAATTAATTATTATGTAAAAAAAATAAATAACTTCTTTGATCTTCACTTAGATGTTCCTGAAAAACTAGGAAAACACAAACCTCTATCCCTTATTATTCAAAGAGATTTCTCCAGAGGTGATATAAAAAAAATCATCTCTTTTGAAGGGTCTCAGCGTCTCGATGAGGCCATAAAGATGGCCAATCATTCAGTAAAAAAAACGCCCTCTCAAGATCCATTGAAAATTATTAATTTATCACTTCCCCTCAATAAAATTACCCAGAAGATACAGCGAAGTTATATTAAGAAATTTATCCCCATTACAAAATCTCTTTTTTATCATTTAAGAGATAAACTAAAAGAAGAAAAAATAACAGAAAACCAGGCCATTCTCTTACAGAATTTTTTAGAACTTTTTGGTCATCGCGCACTTTCTTTTCTTCATCACCTACTAGATGGGAGTCCTCTAAATTTAAAGCTAATCTATCAGTCTCCTTATTTAAAAATAAGAGATAATGTCTCTTCCTTTATTCTTAAATATACTGATGAAAAAGGAAATCTTCTCATAAATAAAAAAAATGCAAAAAAATTCTTCTATCAATTGGCCAAGCTAAAGAAAAAAATAGAAGATATGCTTATTGACCTAGCAAAAGATCCTTTCCTTATCCACAGAGAATCACATTTTATTAAAACAATGGGGGATGATTTCTATGAAAGACTCATTAGAAGCAAATCACGAGGAAGCAAGGAAGATGTCGCACAAGCAATTTATCATATAAGAAAATCACTTTTAAGTGCGACAAATTTTCAAGAAAACAATATCCCTCTTTTTCATCGCTTAAAGCTCTATAAAAAGGCCTTCAAAAAAAAGCATACAAAAAAACTAGAAGGACATCTTCCTTTAACAAACCCCAAAAAAGTGACAAAGAATAGCTTACATCCAAAGCATCTTCTTCCTCATAACTTACCTCACCCAAGCATTCATCGTTTGGATCTTCTTGATCCAGAGCAATATGCTGAAATTTATTTTACGAGAAAAAAGAGAGAAAACCTACCAAGAGAAGAGAGAAGAAATATCCCCTCACTTCCTTCTATCTCACGAAAAAAAATCATTAAAAAAATTGACGATAAAATTTCTTTTCTAGAAAAAAGTAAAGAACTTCAATTTATTGACAATGAATATACTCAAAAAAGAATTAGAGAGTTAAAAAAACTAAAAGAAAAATTATCACTTTTCCAGTAAAGTAATTTTTTCAATAGTTCTATTAATCCTTCAAAACACACTTAGCGTTAAAAGAATAGACTTTATTTTTTTTCTATATACTTCTATAGAGATGAAAAAAAAATGCTCTCTTCTTCTTTTAATGATCCTCTCAAACGCTCTCACTTGTCTCTCGGCTATTGCAGATCCCATTAACATTGATGAATTTGTAGAACAATTCGTAGATCAAAATCAGAGAAAAAAAAGCAGTGTTTTCAACTCACTCTCCATTGATCTTCTAAGTCGTCAAGTAGACGATATTATTAATCGTATTCAAGAAGAAATTAAAAATATTCGTATCGTAAAACATGATCTTAATCATATAACAGAAGAGGAAAATTCCCTTTATTCTATCTCAGAAAAGTATAATCTCAGCGCACCAGAACTCATTTCTCTCTTTGAGACAGGTATAACTGTTCTTTCTTCTCATCAAAATACAGCAACCCCCTCTTTCATTTCTATTAAACTAAAAGATAGTCAAGGAGAATTTTATTCCGCCATCTCTCCTGTTTCCATCCAAAAATCAACAATCAGTGAAAAAAAAGAAATTCAAACTTTTTTTCTCATTAGAGAATTACTCATCAAGCTCAATGATGTAGGACAGATTATCTGGTCTGATTTTCCAGGAATCTCTTCTTTTGATGAAGAAGATGATCTTATCAAAAAATGGGCAAACTCACTGAAAGAGCAATCTCCCCTTCCAATTCATTCATTGCGTAACTCTCTTATTGATTATTTTATCAATGATCCAAGAATGAAAATTTTTAGTTCTCATTTTTCCTTTCCCTACTCTCCTCAGTCAAACTTTATGGCCTCTTCAAATCAAAAACACTGGTGGTGGATTTACCTTTATCCTGAGATTCAAAATAAAAAAGGAAAAGGAATCGATCTCGAAGAGATGGCCTACTGGAGTTCTACGGAGGCCTATGGCCATTATACTGAATTATCGCAAAAAGGGCTGTACGAAACTTTCAATGCGGGACTTTCTTTTTCCACCTTAATGGGACATCAAGCAACAAATGGAATGACGATGGGAATTTCTCTTGGGGCCCAAAGAGATCTTACGTACTTAGGAAAAAATTCTTGTTTTGATCCTATGACGGAAAAAAGATGCCGACATAAAATTGAGATAGAGGATAAGAAAGGAATTGAAAATGACATTGATCTCATTATCAAAGATAGAGATCCTCATCTCTCTCGTGTAAACTTATTCAAAAATAAAAGCACCTTTATCCAAAGAAAAATATTTAGAACCTATATTCATTTAGATGAAGAAATAGGGGAAGAAAATATTACAGGAGAAATTTCTTCTGCACAGTTAAAGAAAATAATCCCCTATGCGCAAGAAAAAGAAGTCCCCACATTCGATAATCCTGAAAATTTTTCTCCTGGAGAAGAACTTATTGTTATCAAAAAAATGTCTATGAGCGGGCAATTTATTATGGGAGTCAATGGTCCAATAAGTCCTTTTTCAACTTCTTTTGGTCACTCTCAAAAAATTGAAGGTTTATTTGAAATTGCAGCAAGAAAATTTCCCAACAACATTATTGAACTCACTATTTCCCCTCAAGTTATTATGAAGATTGATCATTTCAAAAAATTCTCTCGAATTATTCAAGGAAGTAAAAATTCAACTATTCACTTTGCACGAAAACAATCTTTTATTTTTGACTTAAATAAATATGAAGCAAGACTTGCTTATTTTAATTTAATCAATGAAGGAAAACTTCCCTATGGAGTGAATCTCGACTTGGCCATTAATAAAAAAGGACCTGAATATGTTTTGGGTATTATTCAGTCAGATAATGAACAGCTTGCTCCTAAGGGAATTGGACGGACTTATCTCGAACAAACAGAAGTAACATCCACTGCTTTTCACTTCGCTCTACGTATTCCATTTTTCCCAAGGCTTCATATTCCTCGTCGAAATATTCCTAAAGTAAAAACATGGAATAGCTTCAACTTAGATTTTATCCTCTCTCACTCGAAAAGTATTGCGACAAATGGTCTTATGGCCACAACAAAACAATCACAAGATAGCGACATGATGGAAGATAAAACTTTTAGCGGTACTTATCATCGAAAAGTTTCGGCCATCCTCAAAAGAGTTTATTCAAGAGACAATGATGTCAATATTTGGACCTTTGATCAATTGCTTCTCCAGGGAGTACTCAGTGACACTGTTATTACAGGTGATGAACAAAATGAAATGGTATCAATCCTCAATGGGCAATTTTCCGCTGACATTGATAATTTTAAATATCAAGGATCTCATTGGCCACGATCAGTTTTATTTGAACGAAAAATAACTCGCCTCGAAGTGCGCAAACTTCTCTCTCCTGAATCTTATGAAAGAATTCCCTACGCTGTCCAACGGGCCAATATTGGATTTGAAAGTGGACTCCTCAATAAGCTCAAAACATTTGGGATTGCTATTACAGGCCCACAAGGACGCTTTGCTAAGATCCTCAATAAGACAGGATTCTCTCTTCCTTTTCTTCCCCTCACCAATGAAACTGTCTATGCCCTCTTAGAAAATCTCCGCAGCGATAAAGATGTCGACAAGCAAGCTAAAAGACTTCAAATTTTTGTAAAACTTTATGGCATCAGAGGAATGGCACTCATTCACCAAATTCTTGATGGTGATCCTAAAAACCTCGTTATAAAAACGAGAAGTAATTATTTTGATGTTGTTAATGAAGCAAGAAAGTTTGTAGGGATGTATACAGAGTACACTCAAGATGGATTAAAAAATAAAATCACACCAAAGACCTCGAAAAGGAAAATTCGTAAATTCTATTTTCAAGCAAGATTATTACTTCGCGCCATTCACCTGAAACTACGTCAACTACATGATGATCAATTTCTTATTGATGAAAAATCAAGACTTTACAAGATGCTCAATGATAGAGAAGAATATGAAAAATTAATTGCCACCAGTGCTCGAGAGACAAAAGAATCTCGCCTCAACGCCTTGCTTGCTGCTCAAAAATCAGTTCTTAAAACTATCGATTTTAAAAAATACTATCCACGAGAAGAAAGAGTTGCTATTTATCAGAAAGTCCGCAAAGGCATTTTTACATTTAAAAGACGTTATCTTTTCAAAGATCCCGAAGAAATTAAAAATCCTGGAAGACAACAAATCACAGGACTTGCTAACAAGTTAAATTTCTTTAAAAAAATAAAAAAGAATAAAAAATCTCCTCTCTTACTCCCAAAAGAACTCAAAAATAAATTTGGTCTTAAAATAAGCAAAATTGATCTTCTCGATATCAAAGAGAGAATGGAAGTCTATACTTATCAATACCCTGATTTTGCCATAAGAGCAGATCTGACGGCAAAAGAACTTATTGCCCCTTACTCCTCTTTTTATCATCTTCTTGATGATACGAAGAAAGAAATCAGTCTCTTGGAAAATGATAAAAACATGAAAGAAATTAACTACTTTTGGTATAATAAAAGACTCAAAATGCTTTTATCTATTAAAGATCAACTAGAAAAAAAAGTTTCAGTTAATGAATTTTCCAATGAAGAAATCATAGCTCTTCACAATAACCTTTCTTTTAAAGAAGTTTTATTTCAAAAAATAAAAACGGGACCCCGGAAATTAAAGGCCCTGAAAAATCTAAAAAAACAGCTCAAAACAACTCTCGTTCAAAGAAAAAATGAACAAAAAGAAGATGAAATTAAAGAACTAGAATCTCGCCTAGAAGATATTTAATAACGAGGAGCTGCTGTACGCGGAGATCTCTCGCTTTGCTTGGCCCAACTAACACGTAATTCTCTATCCATGAACTCTCTTCCATCTAAACTCGTAATGGCCGCTTCTGCATCAGAGGCCTCTTTCATTTCAATAAAAGCAAACCCTTTCTTCCTTCCCGTCATTTGATCAATCACAATTTTGACAAATTCTACTTCTCCATAAGTACCAAAAAGACCAAATAAATTCTCATCATTTGCTTGAAAAGAAAGATTTCCAACATAAATTCTCTTATTCATTCATACACTCCTGAAAATAAAGGCAAAAACGCCTTGCAAAAAAATAACATCTAAGTCTAATAAAATTTAAAACTGAGGGGAGGAGAAAATTTGAAACTAACACAAAAACAGAGACCCTTTTTTACAAAACGAAACTCAAAGGATCTTTACAGAGACAGATCATAGAACTTCCTATTTAAGAAAAAATACCTTTTCAGAATAACATCTTTTAAATTTTTTGTTAATAATTTTTCAAAAATATGGCCTTAACAAACAAAAAATATTTTGATATACTTTTTTATCACCCAAACACAAAGACCAGAGGGTAAAACACAGCATGAATCCTTCCATCGTAGCACTTCAATTTATTGCAGGACTCATTTTCCTCTATTTTGGAGGTGAATTTCTCGTCACGGGATCCTCAAGAGCGGCGCTTGTATTTAAAATTTCTCCTCTCATTGTAGGTCTGACTGTTATTTCGCTAGGAACAAGCGCCCCCGAACTGGCCGTTTCTCTAGAGGCCGCCTTTCGCAATAACACAAGTATGGCCCTCGGAAATGTTATTGGAAGCAACCTTCTTAACTTTCTTTTTATTCTTGGTTTATCTGCCCTTATTACTCCCTTAAAAGTAAATCAACAGTTTATTAAGCGAGAAGTTCCCATTCTTCTTTTTGCTACAATTCTCACTTATCTCCTCGCTCTTGATGGCGTACTAGGTCGTTTTGATGGTCTCATTCTCTCTTTCATGGCCTTTAATTACTTTCTCTATATTGTCCGCAAAGGGAAAAAAGAGACAAAAAGTGTAGAAAAAGAATATGCTGAATATCTTGGTGACACAAAAACAACATCCCACTCTCTCATAAAAAATATTTTTCTTACTATCCTGGGAATGGGTATTCTAGTTCTAGGCTCGCATTTTTTTATCAATGCCTCAGTTTCTTTGGCCCAGCACTTTGGTATAAGCGATTTAGTCATTGGCCTTACTGTTGTGGCCCTTGGAACCTCTCTTCCTGAAATGGCCGCTTCTATAACGGCCGCTATGAAAGGAGAAAGAGATATTGCTGTGGGAAATATTATAGGAAGTAATATCCTCAATATTTTTGTTGTACTAGGAGTCTCCTCTGCCATAGCAAAAAATGGAATTCTTGTTGGACCTGAGGCACTGAGCTTCAACTATCCCTTTCTTATTCTCTCTTCCCTACTCATCTATCCTATTTTTGTTACAGATAGCGAAATCTCAAGATCAGATGGCCTGCTCTTAGTCTTTATCTATAGCTTCTATACGATTTATCTCATCTTAGAGGCCAAAGGAAGTCCCTCTTTAGAATACTTTAAAAATATTATTTTCTATTTTGTGGCCCCGGCCATTTTATCGATAGTAATTATCAAGTATTTTCTTTTTATGAAAAAAGCAAAAAGCTAGAAAACAATTTCTCTTAAGGAAAATCCTTTTAATAAGGCCGATGTTTTGGCAAAGTCCTTTGTAAAACCGAGCATAAAACCTCCTCCTCCTGCACCGCAAAGTTTTATCTTGTGAAAATTACTTTCAAGAGATTCTTTCCATATTTCTTGTAAATGAGAAGGGATCATAGGATCAAAGTGCTGATACTGAAATGATGAAATAGCGTGAATATCATCTAACATATTTTTCTGAAGGCCTAATAGATTATCAATGGCCTTATTTGTAAAAGGAATAAGCTTATCATTGAGAAGAGTATTAAACTTTTCATCTTTGCATTTTTCTAAAAATAAGTTAACAAGAGGCCCCGTCTTTCGCGGCATTCTGCTGTCCAATAAAAAAAAAGATTCACCTCTTCCTTGAAGCTTTCTACCAAAATCTTCTTCTACTAATTCAATACTCTTTTTTTCCTTTGAATTGAGTAACAGAGAATGTTTTAAAAAACTCACAAGTGGGTCAACACCAGAACTGGCCCCATGAAAAAAAGATTCCATAAGTTTGAAAACTTCCCGCTGCTTGCTTAAAGCACCTGGTAGAAAATCCCCATAAAGACTAAAAAGCGCTGCACAAAGAGCACCTGAGCTACCAACACCAACTCCCTGAGGAATACTTGAAGAAAAAAAGAGACCTTGGTCAAGATCAAAGAGGAGTCGATCGCTGTGAAAAGTAAAATCAAGCTTGCGAAACTCTTCTTTCTTTTGTTCCATATATTGTGAGAAATGATAGAGATCCTGTGAAAAAAGATCCTGGGCCTTCCCCCATCTTCCTTTATCGCAAAAAATAAGTTGCCCTTCAAATAAAGAAAAAGGGATCGTTAGCGCCATAGATTGATTAATGACAGTGTATTCTCCAAAAAGAAGAACTTTTGAAGGGAATGCTTGCACTACTTTGGCCATGGCAAAAAGATCCTAGGAGAATAATTAATAGCGTAACTCTTTATTTACTAAAATTGCACCCTTCGCACAAGAGTCATGGATAACTAATTTTTCTTGATTCAAATGAGGATATTTATCATTTAAAAAGGACATCACTCTCGTTTCTTCCCTTTCTGGATAAAGAATATGGACATTGGGTCCCGCATCTAAGGTAAATCCAACCTCCAACCCCTCTTCCTCTCTTAAAGATCTCACATCATTCATGAGCTGTAAGCTTTCTGGCAGCATCAGCATGTAGCCCGGACGAGAAGTCATCATCAAAGCATGTAAAGTAAGGGCCTCTTCTTCTAAGAGAGGAAAGAAGCTTTTAAAGTCTCCCGTTTGAAGAATTGTTTTCATCATCTCAAAATTCTTCTCTCCCTGCCCTATTCTCTGCTCTCTAAAAAGATGATTTTCAAAAAGATGATGACCTGCTTTGCTAGAAACTCTCTTCTCCCTACTTGAAACAATAGCTATGCTATTTTTCATAGATAAAAAATCAGGATGAATATTGCTAAGTCCTTCTGCGTAATTTCCCTCATCAAAAGAAGTACTCCATTGACCGTAATGAGAGAAAAAAGAACGCGAAGCGCTCCCTGATCCCTGCCTTGCCAGTGATGATATTGTTGAAATAGAATCTTGCTTTTCAAAAGTATCTTCTGTTTTCATATGCTCGTGAAGACCTTCAATGAGAAGAAAAGAAATACACCCTGCTAGAGCACTAAAAAAGGAGGCCGAAGAGGCAATCCCTGAAGAATGAGGAAATGTATTAGAGGAAAAAACGTTTATCTCATAGCGTTCTAAAAAGGGATAATCTTTTTTAAGATGTTGAAAATAACTCTCTATTCTTAAGGCAAACTTCTCATTTTCTTTTCCTTCAAACAAAAAATTTCTCAAAACCCTGTTGGTTGATGATGCTTGCTTTTTAAGAGAAAAGTCTATTTTCACATTACTTCGAGACTTTTCTAATGTCATGCTAACAGAGGAATTTAAAGGCAGTTGAAAATTTCTCTTCCCCCAATATTTCACAAAAGCAATATTAGAAGGTGAGCTTACTTCAATGTTTCCTTCTTTGCATAAAAAATCCATTTTTCACTGATCCTTTTTAATCATCTCATCATAGCGAAGTAAAAACTTATAACCACGCTTTGCAAAATACTCGCTAACTTCTTTAGAAGACAAATCTTCGCTCATCACTAAAGCAAAATCTCCGCCCCAGGATCCAAGATATTTTACGAGACCTGGGAAGTCAGCAAAGTGACTGTTCTGCAATGTCTCTCTTTGAAGTCCTTTTGCTGTCAAATTATCTAGCTGACGCAAAACGCTTAATGATTTTTTAAAATTGTCTTGATAATCACCTAAGCTTTTAACTAATGAGGATACAAGCTTAATAAGTTCAGGATTTTTTTGACGAAGATCAAGAAAGTAATTTTTTACAATTCCACTGATATCTTTTTCTGTTGAAATTTTTTTATTTAAATGAACAAAGTAAAGAGAGTCTTTAAAAGAGGGATTAAAATCACAAGGGGAGAGAATGATCTCTTCTTCGTTTTTTCTTTGATAAAAAAGACTTCTTCCTGAAAAGCTACACGCAACATCTGCACCTGAACCAGAGATATGTTTTAATAAATCTTTCCATGGGCAATTAAAGCTTTTCGCCAGTAAGGCCATGAGGCTCGCACTTGAACCAATTCCCCACAGAGGAGAAAAGTTCATTTTTGTTTCTATATCTCCGCAAAAAAGAAGATCTTTATGGGATAGCTCGCGAAATAAGCTTATTAAAAAATCATTTGTCTCTTTATCAGAAAAAGAAAGTGACTGCACTTCACCCTCTCTAAAACTCATCACACTGTTGAAAAAAATATTACCTTGTTCATCTCTAGCATTATACTCTATTTGATTATTGTGACGAGGGTCTCTAATAGTCATTTCCTGAGAGAATTGAGTGGGAAGCATAAGAGATACTCCACCTCCTAAAACAAAATACTCTCCTGCCAGCATCACTTTTCCTGGAACTGTAAAACTTTGAGGCAATGTTCTCATGCACTTAAGTCCGGATGATTCCCCTCTCTTAAAGAAGAGATATAATTTTCTATTGCCGAAAAAGAGATTGTTTCTTTTTCTTCAATTTGAAAATGGAATAAAATTTTTTCTCTCTCTTCGAGTGTTGCTTCAAATTTCTTGAGAATATTTGATAGGTGCATCAACATATGACCTTTCTGAATTCCTGTCGTCACAAGAGAGGAAATGGCCGAAAAGTTTTGCGCGAGTCCAACGGAGGCCATGATCATCATCAACTCTTCTGCACTTGGCCGACCTAAAAGATCGTGACTAAATTTTACGAGAGGATGAATTTCTGTAATCCCTCCAACTGTTCCAACGGCCAGAGGAACTCTCAAAGAAAAATGCAGCTCATTATTATTTATTATTTTAGCTTGAGAGAGAGATTTGTATGAACCCTCTTTTGCTGCATAGGCATGAGCTCCTGCCTCTATCGCCCTAAAGTCATTTCCTGTGGCCAGGCAAATAGCATCAATCCCATTAAAAATACCCTTGTTATGGGTTGTGGCCCGATAAGGATCAATGTTTGCGATATGAACAGCGTGAATAAACTTCTGTGCAAACTCTTCTCCTGAAGTCATGAGGCGAGGAAAAGAGATATCTTTAATAGGGACAGAACATTCAACTTCCACTAAACAGTCAGGATTATAATTGCTAACAATAGACATAATCATTAAAGGAATCTGATCTTGGGAAAAGAGAGAGCTTCCTTTGGCCATTTGTGAAAAATTCTTTGATATTTCTTCACTTACGGAATTAATAAAATTGGCGCCCATGGCATTACATGTTTGAAAGCTTAGTTTTAGATAGTAATAATGAGAGTCTTTTTCCTGTTGGACAAGTTCAATATTTAGCAGCCCTCCTCCTCTCTTATTCATCTTTGTTGTGAGGGGAGTCGCTAAGACAAAAAGTTCCTCTTTTATATGAGAAAAAAACTTTTCTATAACTTTATAGGGTCCTTTATAATAAAAATGTACTTGGCCTAATTTAATTGTTCCTAGAATTCTACCTCTAAATCCGCCATGCTGTTTCCAAAATTTGGCCCCTTTACTGGCCGCTGCAATCACAGAGCTTTCTTCTATCACCATTGGGGCGATATAATCTTTTCCATTGAGAAGAAAATGAGGAGCAACGCCGAAAGGAAGAACAAAATTGGAAAGTGTATTCTCTGTTAACTCCGCAAAGACGCTTTGAATGCTCTCATCTGCATAAATAAAATCATCCAACACTTTTTTTATTTCTTGTTCTGTTAAATGACAGTCACTAATAGTCTCGGCAATATAGTTTATCTTTTCATCACGTGATAACTTTGAAAAACTTTTATTTTTTTTTAATATAACTGACACCTCTTCCATCTCAGAGAATCCCTTTTACTCAATGATCTTTTTTTCTAAAAACTGAGAGCTCATCATGAGAGACAAAAGCTCTCTTTCTATATAATCAAAAAGTTCTTCCTCTGAAGAAGCGGCCCTTTTGGCCAACTGACCTGCCATTCCATATAAATTTAATGTTGGCAATTGCTGCAGGTAATAGGCCCCATCTAAAAAGTTCACAATTCCGCCTGATGCAATAAACAAGGGAAGATTTTTTCTCTCTTCCTCTTGAGGATAGCTTTTCTTCACAAAAGAAATCATTTCTGCAATATCATGTCCAACAAACAAAAGAGGATCTTGCTCCTTGCTACTTCTCAAGCTCTCTAGCTTAGAAAAATTTGTTCCTCCAAGAGAAGCAAATTCTATGGCATAAGGCCTCAACTCAATCAGGGCCTTTAAAGATTTTGGTCCTATCCCTTGACCTACTTCTTTAAAAATCAAAGGGTAAGTTGCTTTAGCTGAAAATTCTTTAAGGGTTTCAAAAGGAGTCTTGTCATAACGATCACCTTCCGTTTGAAACCATTCTTGCATAGGGTTTAAATGAATAATAAGACCATCTGCTTGAAGAGAAGAGAGAAGATTTTCCACAAGGCCTTCTTCTTTTTTGTTCAACAACTCTTCTATTTGAGCAATACCTATATTGGCCATTAACGGAAGATTATCTCCCAAGTGACTTCTTACATGAAAATCTTCAAAGCGTTCTTCTCGAATCTTGCCTTCGTGCAAAATAGACCGACAAGACCCTAATGCCATCCCCAAACCAAATTTTTTTGCCGCCCGAGCAAGACGAATATTAATCAATCTTCCTTTTTCGGAGCCTCCTGTCATACTGGAAATCCAGAGGGGGGCCTTCAGCTGATAATTTAAAAAAGGGATACGCCAGCAATTATTTAAATCTTTCTTCCTAGGATGTTTTCCAAAAAGAGGCTCATAAAAAAAGCGGTGATCTTTTTGACTTTTCTCCACAATAGAAGCACTTACTAGCTCTAAGTGATCATCTTTTCGCTGAGAAGAATCTGTATTCATTTTCATAACTTGTTTTGATACTAAATTTTCCCCTCAATGACGAGAACAAATTCCCTTTTCTCTTGGAATCTCTCCTCTGAAAAAGAAGAGATATCTCCCCAAAGATGCTCTTCTCTGGGAGAATTTAAATCAAAGGCCCAAAATAGCTTCTTTTTATTTAACAAAACCTGTTGTCTTTTTAAGTCATTATAGGTTTTAGAGAGACGATAAGGTGTCTCCATGAGAATTGTTGTCTTGTTACTTAAAAGGATCTCCCTCCACTTATTTTCTCGAAGCTCTTTTTTTTGCGGCAAGAAGCCTGCAAAGTAAAATTCATTTTGAGAAAACCCCGAAAGGATTAAGGCCTGAATAGCACTATTAGAAAAAGGCAGGCAGTGTACACTTCCTTTTTGACCTTGGAGACGAATCTCTCTTACCAAGTGAACACCTGGGTCACAAAAAACAGGAAGCCCCCCATCTGAAAAAAGAAGAGCATTTTTTCCGGCCCTTATTTTCTTTGCCACCTCTCGTGCAAACTCCTCCATGTTGTGCTCACTATACTCAACAAATTGGTTTATCCAATCTCTAGGAAGACCTGATCCAATCCATTTTTTGCGCAAGACTTTGCTACTCTCAACTAAGATAAGAGGTTCAAAGGGAAGCATCTTTTCAATAAATTGAACTTGAAAATCATCCCACAAAAGCTGATCCCAGAGAGGTGTTGGCATTAAAAAAAGAGTACTTTTTTTTTCTAAATAAAAACTTAATAATTCTTGCATAGGGGAGTTATATAGCTTCTTTCAAGTAATTGAAACTCATCATCTGCAAATAAGCTTTCAAAAAGGCCACAAAGCTTGCTTAGCTGAATAAAATAATCTTGTTTGCCTGGAGTAAGGCCTGTCTCCAGAAGATTTTTTTGCACAAAAGACAGAAACTCGCCTAAAACAAACTCAAAGAACCTGCTTTCTTTTTTGTATTTCATAAGAGAAAAAACTTCAGTTTCACCTTTAAAATAAAGTAAAAATTTATTATTAATTATTTTATAGAAATCTATTAAAATTCGTCCT